>DAIUKI010000293.1:0-4233 GCA_036848255.1 Bacteroidales bacterium
CGGTCTTCGGTCTTCGGTCTTCGGTCTTCGGTCTTCGGTCTTCGGTCTTCGGTCTGAATTATCGGGACATAAGTTAATAAATGTAATTTTAAAGCAAACAACCATGCCAAGAGTATTCAAAGCAATAGATATTGAAAATGAGGAAAAAGAAATCAAACGCGATTACCTCGACCGCCATATGCCTCATGTCATTTGCCCAGACCAGGTTACCAGGGGAGAGAAATTTGCAGTAAAAGTTCGGCTTGGCGAGGAGTACCCTCACCCCGATGAATATGATCATTCGATAAGCCTGATCCAGCTGTGGAACCGTGAAACTCTTCTTGCCGAGGCCCGCTATACCCCTGGTGTTTACGGCAACCTGCCTTCGCATATTGAAATTGACTTCTATATCGTGGCGCCTGAGGTATCAATGAATCTGTCGGCAATGTCGGTCTGTTCAAAACATGGCCTGTGGCAAAGTGAAGACAAAGCTGTCAAAGTAATTTAATTAGCTGATGAATACCAGTAACCGGCTGTCTGTTTATAGAATATTTATCTCTTATTTGCCTGTCGCCTGTCGCCTGTCGCCTGTCGCCAGTTATTATTATCTTTGCACGGCAATCAAGTAACAGTATATGCCCAAGACCGAAAAGAAGAAACGAAGCTGGCGCGATAAATACAGGTTTTCCGTAACTAACGACACAACTTTCGAGGAGGTATGGAGGATCAGACTAACCCAATATAATGGTTTTCTGCTTATCGCAATTCTTGTGTTCTTCATTATTGGTGGGACAACATCGCTGATAGCTTTTACAAATCTCAGGGAGTTCATTCCGGGTTATCCCGATGTTACGATGCGCCGGAATATACTTGTCAGCGCCATTCGCCTTGATTCTCTTGAAAAGGAACTTGCACTGCGTGACCAGTATTTCGAAAACCTCAGCGCCATCATTGGAGGAGACAAGCCTTTGGGTGCATTGACCCTCAGGGATTCATCACGAAACTATAACTCAATAACTTTCAGGACTTCTCCTGAGGATTCCACCCTTAGAGCCCAGGTAGAAACAGCCGACATGTACAGCCTGACCCTCGGTCCCGTTGCTCCCGAATCGGTAGCAAATCTCGCAGGCCTTCATTTTTTCCCTCCCGTAAAGGGCATTGTATCAGGAAAGTTCGATCCACGTTCAAAGCATTTTGGCACTGATATTGTCACAAAACCAAAATCGCCTGTTAATGCAGCTCTCAACGGTACTGTAATTTTTACCGGGTGGACCAGGGAAACCGGGTATGTTATTGAAGTTCAGCATTCGAACAATATTGTTTCAGTTTATAAGCATAATGCTTCACTTCTGAAGGAGACGGGAGATCTTGTTCGTACCGGGGAAGCTATAGCAATCGTGGGTGATTCAGGAGAAATTTATACTTCAGGGCCTCATCTCCATTTCGAAATCTGGTACAAGGGGAGCCCTCTTGATCCTGAAAGACATTTAATTTTCTAAAACCGGGAATCCTGTATGCCAAAAAAAATCGCTTTGCTCGGATCAACCGGATCTATAGGTACCCAAACACTGGATGTCATTTCAAGGTTTCCAGGGGAATTCAGGGTTGAGGTACTCACTGCGAGAAGCAATATAAGACTCCTGGCACAACAGGCAGAGAAATTCCTTCCTGATTCGGTGGTTATCGGGGATCCCATTCATTATCAGCAGTTGAAGGAAGCTCTTAAGGATTTACCTGTAAAAGTTTATTCCGGTGATGAAGCTATTGAGCAAGTCGTAAGAGGATCCAACATTGATCTGGTGGTTGCTGCCATGGTCGGTTATTCAGGTCTGAAGCCCACAATCTCTGCTATTAAGGCCGGGAAGAAAATTGCCCTTGCCAACAAGGAGACTCTGGTGGTTGCCGGTGAAATAATTAAAAAGCTGATCAGGGAATCGGGCAGTAAGATAATCCCGATCGATTCCGAGCATTCGGCTATCTTTCAATGTCTTGCCGGCGAATCGGGGAACCCTGTCGAAAAGATCACTCTGACTGCATCGGGGGGCCCTTTCCTGAATTTCACGAAAGAGATGCTTAAGGATGTTAAGCCTCACGAAGCTCTTAAACATCCAAACTGGGAGATGGGAAATAAGGTAACAATCGATTCGGCCTCTCTTATGAACAAAGGGCTGGAGGTTATTGAAGCAAGATGGCTCTTCGACCTTCTTCCCGAACAGATCAAAGTTATAATTCATACCCAGTCGATTGTCCACTCACTCGTCCATTTTGCAGACGGGTCGGTAAAAGCTCAGCTTGGGGTCCCTGACATGAGGGTTCCGATTCTGTATGCATTAAGCTATCCTGACAGATTAGCCTCCGATCTTCCAAAGCTTGATCTGAGCAAATGCCCGACGCTAAGTTTTGCCGAACCTGATCCCCTGCGGTTCCGTAATCTGTCGCTGGCATACGAGGCGCTCAGGCAGGGGGGGAATATGCCCTGTATAATGAATGCTTCAAATGAAGTTGCGGTAAGCGCATTTCTTTCCGGCAAAATAGGGTTTCTGCAGATGTCGGACGTGGTTGAATTCACAATGGAAAAAACGGAATATTTTGCATCACCCGGACTTGGATTCCTTGAAACATCAAATGCAAGAGCACGTACAATTGCGCAAAACTATATTAACGAACTCTGTAAAAAGTCATGACTATACTGATAAAGATATTGCAGTTTCTTCTGAGTCTTTCAATCATAGTGATCATCCACGAACTTGGTCATTTCATATTTGCGAAGCTGTTCAAAACACGGGTTGAGAAATTCTATCTTTTTTTCGATGCCGGGTTCTCGCTTTTCAAGAGGAAGATAGGTGAAACGGAATACGGAATCGGCTGGATCCCTCTGGGTGGTTACGTAAAAATTTCGGGGATGATAGATGAATCGATGGATAAGGAGCAAATGAAACAGCCGCCCCAGCCTCATGAATTCCGTTCGAAACCGGCGGGTCAGCGACTATTGATAATGACAGCCGGAGTGATCTTTAACTTTATTTCAGCCCTGATAATATATGTATGCGTGCTTTATGTGTGGGGCGAGACATATCTTCCCACCTCCGCTGTAAAATATGGTATTGTTACCGACTCGTCGGGTTACCAGATAGGCCTCCGGAACGGGGATAAGATCATTTCGATCGACAACCAGAAAATAGAAGACTTCAACGAGATTACGTCCGATATTATCCTAAATGACAGGAAAACAATCCAGATCGACAGGAACGGGGCGATGCTGAATATCGCAATACCGGACGATTTCATTGGCAAAATGCTTAAGGGGAAAGGGAAAATCGAGCCCCGGACACCTTTCAGGCCTTATGTCATTTCGGCTTTCGGAAAAGAATCCCCGGGCAAGGCGGCAGGTCTGCTGGATGGGGATGAACTTGTAGGTATTGACGGAAATAATTTCGAATGGTTTGATGAATTTCAGAAATATCTTTCTGACAACAGGTCCACACAGGTAGTTGTCAATGTGCTTCGAAACGGGGAACAGGTCGATGTCCCTGTTGTGCCCACCGTAGATGGTCTGCTCGGAATAGGCAGCTCCCGGACGCTTGATCAGATGTTCGAGCTGAAAACGATAAACTATGGGTTTCTGGCATCCATACCCGCAGGCATAAGCAAGGGATTCAAGACCATCAGAGATTATCTGAAGCAGTTTAAAGTGATCTTTTCTCCCGGTACCAAGGCTTATGAATCACTGGGTGGTTTCATTACGATCGGGAGCATTTTCCCGGGTGTATGGGACTGGCAGTCGTTCTGGAACCTTACAGCCCTTCTCTCCATCATCCTGGCTGTGATGAACATTCTTCCGATACCGGCACTCGACGGCGGACACGTCATGTTTTTGCTGTATGAGGTTATCACCGGAAGAAAACCCAGTGATAAGTTTCTTGAGTATGCCCAGATCACAGGAATGGTTATTCTCTTTGCCCTCCTGATTTTTGCAAACGGGAACGATATCATCAGGCTTATAAGGAAATAGACAGAAGTCAGAAGACCGAAGTCCGAAGAAAAACAAAACTTCCGACTTCGGTCTCCGGTCTTCCGGCTTAATTTTTTTTCAGGATTTGCAAATCATCAAACAATTTATACCTTTGCTTAAATTCTAAAACTTAAAAAGATGGGAAAGATTGGAGCAACTGAGATAATTCTTATTCTTCTTGTTGTTGTGCTCTTGTTCGGGGGCCGTAAAATTCCTGAACTGTTGAAAGGTATCGGCCAGGG
>DAIUKI010000294.1:0-4229 GCA_036848255.1 Bacteroidales bacterium
CGGCAGCAGGCAAGGCAGCGACTTTCAACGGAACAACCAGTATCATTGAGGTCCCTAATGGTGATGATCTGATGAATACAACTTTTTCTATGGCGTATTGGATTAAGACCAATTCAGCCGGAAAAACAAGCGCTCATTTTGTTATGGGTCTGGCAGCGTGGTACGGTTTCTACATCGAAATGTTTGGTGCTTACGATGGTGCACAAATTAAGATACAGTTCCAGCAAGCGAACCAAACCATTAGTTCTGATGACGCAATGTGGTTCCCGGCTTTAGCTGATGTGAGCTTTTCGGGCTGGACCTATGCCAAGAGTCTGACCATTGCAGAGATGACAGCACTTTTGAAGGATACCTGGTTACATGTTGTATTTACCTACGACGGACCGACAAAAGTTGCTACATTATACTACAACGGCGTGAAGATGAAGAGTTTCGATTTCAATCTCTACCCTACCAATCATGCTCTTAAAGGTGCAATCGGGCCAAAGTATGCCGGACTCCCTGTTGGCAACAACCTTGCTTTGGGATTTATACAGGGCAGGAATAACAGGATCGTAACAGATGCTTGGGCTGATTATGCCGATGCTGCCAACAGCCATTTTAAAGGTCAGCTGGATGATATCAGGTTTTGGCATAAAACTATTACCGCAAGTGAAGTTCTCCTGATGTACAATTCAGAAAAACCGTAATTTAGGGTTTTTAAGTGAAATTAAGGGGGGTACTGGTGTGCTCCGGTACCCTCTTTTTTTTCTATTTCTTCAGGTAATATGAGAAGTTATTTCAAAGCGGTTTGGTTTGTTATCTTCATTTTATCTCTTCATTCCTGCGAGAATAAGGATACCCCGGGATATGTTCAGCTTGTCCGTTCAAGGGTAGGAACCGATTACCTTGATTTAATGCAAGCCATCCATGAAATACCTGTGGATAAAAATATCGTGATCGAATTCAGCAATGTATTGGATACCACAGTCGTCAGGAACAGCATTCTGCTTAAAAAAGATGGGACGACCAGAGTGGCTGTCAATGTTTCATACATGAATGAAAACCGTACTGTTGTCCTTATCCCTCATAATAACCTTGATCATCTCACCGATTATACCCTGGAGATAACTTCCTCCCTTAAGGGTATTAACAGGGAGACCTTCCCGGGTTTAACCTATCATTTTACTACCATTAACGGCAGGTTGACAATCAGCAGCATTACACTGAATGGTCAATCGTTTATGCCACCTGATCTGCCAGTCAATGTCAGCCGTACCTCTGTAAAGATTATAATAGATTTTTCCGAGGCACTCGATGCCTCTGTTTATCAGTCATCCATCGTTTTCTCAGGTCCATCTGTCCCTGAAATGGATCTCTCGGATGGCAATAAGAAGGTAACATTAACAAATTTCGGGACTCTGGACCATTATAAAAGATTCAATTTCACTGTTTCCGGTAACCTTAAGGCACAGAACGGATTCAACTTTGAAGGCTTCGAGAATTCTTTCTATACAGCCCTTGATTCAACTTTTAAATTTCCGCAACTGACCGATGAAGGGTTGCTTGAACTTGTTCAGAGCCAAACCTTCAGGTATTTCTATGACTTTGCTCATCCGTCATGTGGCCTGGCACGTGATCGAAACACATCCGGTGATGTTGTCACCACTGGTGGCACCGGCTTTGGGGTAATGGTGTTGATCGTGGGAATGGAAAGAGGATATATTACAAGGTCCGAGGGGCTCGCCCGTATGGAAAAAGTACTTGGTTTTCTTGAAACATGCGATCGTTATCACGGAGTATGGCCTCACTGGCTTAACGGAGTAACAGGGAAAACGGTGCCGTTCAGTTCAAAAGATGATGGAGGCGATCTGGTGGAGACCTCATTCCTGATACAGGGGCTACTCTCTTTCAGACAATACCTCGATTCAGCCATCCCCGGCGAACAAACCCTTATCAACCGCATTGATATGCTTTATAACACTGTTGAGTTTGACTTTTTCACCCAGGGTCTGGATGCCCTCTACTGGCACTGGTCGCCCAATTATGGCTTCCAGATGAATATGGTGCTCAGGGGATACAATGAGACCCTGATCTGTTATGTCCTTGGTGCCGGATCCCAAAACCATACCATTAGCAGGGATACATACAGATATGGATATATGAATAACGGATCAATCCTGAACGGGAACATCTACTATGGAATTACCCTGCCAATGGGCGGACCGTACGGAGGTCCCCTCTTTTTCACTCATTATTCCTTTCTTGGACTTGATCCGAGGGGACTGGAGGACGAGTATGTAAATTACTGGGATCAGAACGTGGCCCATACCCTGATAAACTGGAAATACTGTGAGACAAACCCCCTGAATTACATTGGTTACAGCGCCGACTGCTGGGGACTGACTGCCAGCGATAATCAATCGGGGTACAGTGCCCATTCGCCCACCAATGACTTCGGAGTTATAAGTCCAACAGCAGCAGTCTCATCCATCCCCTACACTCCTGAACAATCCCTTGCAGCCATCAGGCACTTTTATTACATGCTTGGTGACAGGCTTTGGGGTCCTTACGGATTCTATGATGCCTTTAACATTACAGCAGGCTGGTGGGGAACTTCTAATATTGCTATTGATCAGGGCCCAATGGTGGTCATGATCGAAAATTACCGCACAGGACTGATATGGGATCTGTTCATGAGCTGCCCGGAAGTTCAGAACGGATTGAGAAAACTTGAGATTCAAAAATAAATGACAGGGAAGCTTCCTTCCTTTTTTTGTTTTTACTATTGTTAAAATCAGTTAGTCTTTCAGGCACCTGACATATTTCCCTGCAGTTTTTAAGGTTGCGCTTCTGTAAACACCATCATTGTTACCTTCTAGCTTGCGATAGCTTCCCAGGGTTGCATCACTTTCATCGGAACTCCACCAGTAGCTAAGCTTATTAATATTGTTAAATGCTCCATCCAGATGATAGCGATAACCACCCGGAAGCGCCGAAAATCCACTGTTATTGGTGCCATTTTCTCCGGCTTCCCATCCGGTTGAACTCTTCAATTGAGTTCCCTGATCAGTACCTCGCCATAAGAGCTCATCAGCCTCTGCCTGAGTCATACCAAGATACATTTCCAGAATTTTAAATTCAGCATCAGAAGGTACATGCCAGCCTGCCGGACATAATTTTGCAGTCTTTACTGCGTACCAATTGTATAAGGCTCCGTATTCCGGTTTGTTAGCAGTTTCATCATTATCATACCAACAGTAACCCGGAGTTCTGAGATTAATCCATGCAGTATTACCTGTTACATTGGGTATGGTACCGTTATCATTGTATTTAACGGTTTTCAGGTTCTCAGCCATCCAGGTCTGGGAACCAATTTCTACTGTCTTATAGGTATTTCCATCCTGGTCAGTAATACTCCCATAAGAAATATCCGGACCTTCCTTTTTGCAGCTGCTGGCAAAAACTAATACCAATGTCACTATTATTGGCAGGCGGCTCAACATTTTATTTCTCTTTTTCATGTCAGTTCTTATTTTAAGTTATGGTCCAATACTGAATTATATAGATGTGCATTTCAAAGTCATTTCGCGTTATCACGGAGTATTAAAGAGTCATCATATCAATTTGTAATAACCAATTTTTCAGTAAACCGGGGCCTCCGGTTATTCAAACCCATCTGCAAAATGTAGAAACCCGGCAGAAGATTCATCCGGATTTGGAACTCTCTGACATCTGGATCCACTTCATCCTGAAAAACAATGTTCCTTGATAAATTTATGATCCGGATATAATCAATGACAACTGTTGGATCTTTTATTGAAATATAGATTTGATTAGATGCGGGATTAGGATAAATCTTTATAATCTGATCCCCGGAATCCGGGGTAAATACCCTTGCACCTGCCTGCCACGGTCCATTTTGAGCTGCAGTTGATGGATTGTATGAGCTCCATTCTGCGCTTTCAGAAAGACCTGTTTGAAATTCCGCACCAAGATCAGTGCCATAATCGAGTCTTGATGCCGGAACAAAATCGGTTGTATTTACAAAATCAGGATTAACAAGAACAGAGTGCGTATCATATCCCAAATCCTGCCATTCAGCAAATGTCTTCAGTACACCACTGATAACAAATACCGGTGTGCCGGCTTCACACCAGAATACATTGTTATCACTCTCAAAGTCATTCAGGCACCATGTTTCTATCCTTATATTTGGAATCTGATACATTGTATAAAAAATATTATTA
>DAIUKI010000295.1:0-4215 GCA_036848255.1 Bacteroidales bacterium
TCATCCCTGTTTACATATTATTTCTACCTTTACCTGACAATGATCCATGGATGCACAAGCAGACAAAATGAAAAAGAATAAGATCTTTACACGCCGCCAGGCATTGAAGGGGATTACTGTCCTGCCTTTTCTCGGAGTTACCGGTAGGGAAGTGTTTGCCAGACAGACGGATAGCGATTTAATGATCCCATCATCACCTTCACATGAACTGAAGGGGGTTTTGCCCAAAGGAAGACTGGGGAAGCATGAGATCAGCAGACTTATCATCGGTAGCAATCCGATAAACGGATTTGCACATTCGCGCGATCTGGCGTATGTCGGCTCTCTCTTCAAGGCCTATAACACCGAAAAGAAAGTCTTTGAAACGCTCATGATGGCAGAGCAGGCCGGGATCAACTGCATCGGATCGGGCTTTACTTCTTTGGCTCTCCTTGAAAACTACAAAAAGGGAACCGGAAGCAAAATACTTGTAATCGGACAGGTGGGAATCAACAGGAATACCAAAAACATTTTTGAGCAGTTCGATCAGGCGATTGGATTTGGCGCCGATATTATTCAGCTCCATGGTGAATGGTGTGACAGGCTGGTTGTCGAAAAGAGGTTTGATGACATTGCCAGGCTGCTCGATTATGTCAGGAAACAAGGCATGATTGCCGGCATGGGCGCACATACGATCGATTCTCAAATCGTGTGTGCAGAGAAAGGGATAATACCTGATTTTTACATGGTTACAATGCATCACAGCAGTTACTGGTCGGCTCATCCGGTAGAAAACAGAATCGCATATGAATCAATCGGGACAAAACAGTCTGATCATAACAAATGGCACGACAACTGTTTCTGCACATTTCCTGAAAGAACTGTTGAGTTTGTGAATAAAACTACCATTCCTGTTATAGGATTTAAGACGATGGCAGCCGGAGCTATCCCTCCGCAGGATGGTATCAGGTGGGCATTCGGGAACGGTGCTGATTTTGTTAATGCAGGAATGCTGGATTTCCAGCTGATCGACGATATAAACAGCACGATCGACATTCTGGACAATCTGCCGGAACGGAAGAGGAAGTGGTTCAGCTGAAGTTAAAATTGCGGTCTTACAGTTCTGCTGTCTTGCCGTCTTGCGGTCTTGCCGTGTAATACGTGACGAGCATCCTCGTTCCGCAAGGGCGGAACGGGACAAAACTGCAAAACTTACAAATAATAAAGCAACTATGAAAAAGATCCCTTCAATCCTGATTTTAATCCCGTTTCTGTTTTCCTGTAAACAGAGCATCAACATGGAAGCTGCAAAGGATGAAATCCTTCAAACCGAAAAAGCATTTGAAAAGATGGCTTCCGAGAAAGGTCTGGCTGAGGCCTTCTACTTTTTCGCAGCTGAAGATGCTGTAATCCTTCGGGGGAATGACTCCGTGATCATTGGTAGGGAAAACATAAAAAACTATTATGACAAAAATGCCAATCCGAATGTAAAAGTAAGCTGGACTCCTGATTATATTGGAGTTTCAGATTGTGGCGCACTTGGTTATACATATGGTAAATATCTATATTCGGGTCGCGATACCTCCGGTAAAAACATCGAAAACAAAGGAGTGTTCCATACTGTCTGGAAAAAACAAAACAATGACTGGAGATATGTTTGGGATTAGCCTGGAAAAACGGCTCCCGCAGATATTAAACCTTCGACCCGGATCTTTGTTATCCATTTATTCTTATAAAAATGATAAATGATTAAAACAATAGGATACATATTGCTGGCAATCTCATGTGTTTCGTTTTTATTGATACCCGTTGTACCGTTTCTGGGTTTTTCGGCAATCAAGATTGCAGGGATCACAACAGGATTGATAATTACAGGTGAGATATTGTTTTACCTGAGCTTATTTATCCTGGGAAAGAGTTTTTATGAAAAAATTAAAAACAAGCTGAAATTCCGCAAATCAAGGACCAATAGCCCTACCCTACCCCGACAGATCGATCAAAACAGTGTACCTCTTGAATAACACCAGCTTCTAAACCATTCCCTGACAAGAGACCTCAAAACAATTTTACTGCCTACATAAGTACTCCCGGAAGGGGAGATTCATTCTTACCCCACCCGCACCCATTCTGAAATGTACCTGTGATATTTTATTTGATTTGTATTTTTCTCTTTCTTAACTTTATCATATATAAAACATTCCAATAATGGCAATCTGGACCACTGAAATACAAGATCTGGTGATTCTGTATAACTCAATTAAAGTTCAGTTCCCGGGACTTGGGAAGGAACTGGGTCAGCTTATAAAAACCGAGGATGAAAATGTTATCCTGCTTTATTCAAGAAGATGTCTTGAGATTATCATTACTGATCTTTGTGAATGTGAACTGAATAGGCCGCGAAAAACCGAACCATTACAGGGAATCATCGACAAGTTGAAAAAGGAAGAAAAGGTCCCATCGCATATTATTGCATCAATGCACGGCCTGAATTCCCTGTCAACATTTGGAACACATCCCAAGGACTTTGATCCTGAACAGGTAAAGCCGGTTCTTGTTAATCTTGGAATAATCATAAAATGGTATCTGAAGTACAAGGATTTCCAGATTCCCGATAAACAACAACAGGAAGGTAAGGCAGATAACATTAGGTTTCGGAAAGGCGCAGAATCATCGGGTAAAAAACTGTCTCCCCTGAAAATTCTAGCACCGGCCTCCCTGGGAATACTACTGATACTGGCTATAATATTTCTGATTCCAAAACTGGCAGAAAAAGCCGGGAAAAATTCATCTTCAGGGGCTGCAGTAACGAGATCGATTGCAGTTTTGCCGGTCCTCAATTTTACGGGTGATCCCAATCTGGCCTGGATCGCCGACATGATCCAAAACGACCTGACAGGGCAGTTACAGGCGATAAGCACCCTTATCGTAAGGCCAAGGCAAACAACAATGCAGTTCAGGAACAGTGAAGAATCAGTGCAGGATATTGCTCAAAAGCTGAATGTCAACAGCCTCATTGAAGCCTCGGTAAAAGGGACGGAGGATAATCTGCAGCTCGAGATAAGAGTCGTTGAAGCATTCCCGGAAGAAAAATATCTTTACAGTTCTTCTTTCAATCAGAGTTTTAAGGAGCTTACAAATCTCTACAATGAGATAATCAACCGCATTCTGAAGGGTTTGAAGGTCACCACAACAGAACAGGAAAAGAAGATATTATCAGTCCGGCGCACAGCTAATCCTGATGTCAGGAGAGCCTGTGCCAGGGGGTTGTATAATCTGAATCTGCTCACCGATGAGGGCGTAAAACAAGGGATCCAATTTTATAAGGATGCCATTGACATTGATCCCGGCGATCCGGAACCTTACATCGGCCTTGCCATGGCTTTAAGCAATGCCGGCCATATGGCTGGTGCAGTTCCCGATGCACTGCATCAATCGAGGGCATACGCACTCAAAGCCATTGAGCTCGATCCGGAGGAATTGCATCCCAATATCGGCGATGCTCATATAGTCCTGTCACAAAAGTACTTCTGTTATGATTATGATTTTGATAAAGCAGTGTACCATTTAAACCGCGGATTACAGCTAAATCCCAACAGCCCTCTGGCACATTACCTTAACGGGTGGTATTATGCCCTGATCGATCAGATCGACAAGGGTGCGGAAGAAATGAAAAAAGCTATTTCGATCGATCCTTTGAATCTGCAGTGGTCAGGAAACCTGGCATGGTTGTACACATGGGTTGGACGTTATGACGAATCACTAGTCAATACTGAAAAAACATTAAGCCTGAATTCCGGATACAACATGGCCCTTTATATAAAAGGGATGGCCTTTTCAGGCCTGGGGCGGCACGAGGAAGCAATTGAATTGCAAAAGCGGACATACCAATCGGGCAAGGGTGGTTTTTCAAGCGGATTGGGAGTTGCCTATGGCCTTGCAGGAGATACGGACAAGGCACTTGAAATTGCCCGTGAGTTGGAAGCGCAAAACCGCCGCTGGCTCACCTTTGGGCTGGCAGAAATATATTCCGTACTGAAAGATGAAGAAAAGACATTTTACTGGCTTGAGGAAGCATACAGGCAAAAACACGATTTTCTTCCCTGGGTCGGATGCAATGTCAACTTTAAGCCCTTCTATAACGACAAGCGATTCATGGATCTTATCGACCGGTTGAATCTTCCGAAATAAAAAGCAGGGAGTGTTTAATTATCTTCATATTGTTATACAATAAATATT
>DAIUKI010000296.1:0-4191 GCA_036848255.1 Bacteroidales bacterium
TCCTCGGGATAGGATCAAAACCTGAGAGCGTCATAATCAAAGGACAGAATTTCAAGCAGATGAAGGATCTTGCCGATGATATTCGATCGTATGTCGATGACCTGGAAACCATAAATAATGTCAATATAAATGTCCAGGACAATACCCCTGAGGTTCAGCTCCATTTTGATATGGATTTCATAGGCAGGAATAACTACACCCTAGGTGACCTTGCAGCTGCCCTTTCAACTTTCGGAAGGGAATACTCCTCAGGAGCCACCTTCAGGCAGGGCACGGAGAGCTATGATATAATGATAAAGTATTCCGAAGAAGACACCCTTGCAAACGGGAACCCTGAAAAAACAATTGAGGACCTTAAGCGGCTGGAAGTTACAGGCTCTGCAGGCGCAGTGATGGAAATGGAAGAGCTTGCCAATATCATTTTTTCATATGGAATGGGTAATATTCACAGGGAAAACCAGGAAAAGAGAGTTACTGTCACTTACAGCTTCAAGGACGAAATAAAGTCTTCCAAAGACCTGCTAGCAGGAGCCCGTACAGAGATTGAATCAATAGTGTCACGACTGAGTATACCTTCAGGGATTGCAGTTGAAGTGATCCACGAAGAGAATGAGCTGAAGGAATTCTACAGTCTTATCGGGATAGCCTTCCTGCTTATTTTCATGATCCTTGCAGCAGTCTTTGAATCACTTTCAATACCTTTTGTTCTGCTTTTCAGCATCCCTCTTGCAGCCCTGGGCTCCCTGATTGCACTGATCCTTACGGGAAACACACTGCTGAGCGTCAACACCCTGACAGGCTTTCTGATCCTTTTAGGAGTTGTTGTAAACAATGGCATTATACTAATTGATTATACAAATATACTGCGAAAACGAGGTTATCGCCGGTCGAGAGCTTTAATGACAGCAGGCATGGCAAGGATAAGGCCCATCCTGATTACTGCCTCCACTACCGTAATCGCGATGTTCCCGCTGGCTATGGGAAAGGCGGAGTTCGTATCAGTGATCGGCGCTACATTTGCAATAACGGTTATTGGCGGACTTACACTTAGCACACTCCTTACACTTATCTTTATTCCGACATTTTACTCGGGTCTCGAAAACTCCCTCGACTGGTTCAAATCCCTTGACTGGAAGAACAAAGTATTTCAGCTGCTCATATTCGGCTTGCTTATATTCATTATATACACACGCATAGATAAATTCCTCTGGAAGCTTATCACAACAATACTGGCAGTAATACTTGTGCCTGCCACTTCATGGTTCCTGATGAACAGCCTCAGGAAAGCCAGGGAGACAGTGATCCCTGCTGATGAGCCAATAAACATTTACGTGCAAAGCCTTGTAAAGATTTATGAAAGGGAAAACAGATGGGCACGTGAATGGAAGGCAGGCGCCAGGATAAGAGAGAGGCTCGGCCTGCGGAAACATTTCAGGAGTTGGAAAGATATGACTCAGGTCCTATGGCAGATTCCATTATTTGTTTTCATGATCTATTTTACATATTTCTACCTTAAGAAGGGCTTTTGGATATTCCTATTAAGCATTGGAACATGGTTTTTTCTTTCGGCTGTCTGGAACCAGTTCAGGGAACTCTTTACAAACATGACATCAGACGGGCACAAAAAGCTCCTGAAAAAACTGATCCCGGTTCTTGATATTCTGGTTTTCTGGATCGTCCCGCTCCTTAACCTTGTGATGTTCCAGGTAAAATGGGATAATATAGCTGTGGTGCTGATACTTGGATTTCTGTGGTTCACCGGACTCTTTATTTACAAAACCGGTCTTAAGCTGAGCGGGGAGAACATTGATATCTACAGGCTTGAGGGAAGATTCAGGGGGATAAGAAAGACCCTCTACAAATTGGTTGCAGCCGTTCCGCTGATCGGAAAAAAGAAAAAACCCTTCAAGGCCCTTAGTTGTGTCTCGCTTAATATCGGAAACGGGATGTTTGGCCTTCTCGGTCCCAACGGAGCCGGGAAAACGACACTGATGAGGATCATTTGCGGCATCCTTGAGCAGAGTTACGGTAAAGTCTGGATAAACGGGCTTGATACCCGGAAAAAACGAGAGGAACTCCAGGGACTGATCGGCTATCTCCCTCAGGAATTCGGAAGCTATGAAAATATGACTGCTCATGAGTATCTCCATTACCAGGCGATGCTGAAGAACATTATCGATGCAAAAACCAGGGATGAAAGGGTGACATATGTATTGAAGTCCGTGCATATGGAGGAACGCAGACATGAAAAAATTGGATCATATTCGGGAGGGATGAAGCAAAGAATGGGTATTGCGCTTATCCTTCTTCATCTTCCAAGGATCCTGGTTGTTGACGAGCCTACCGCGGGTCTCGATCCAAGGGAGAGGATCAGGTTCAGGAACCTCCTTGTTGAACTTAGCCGTGAACGGATAGTAATATTCTCAACACATATAATAGAGGATATCTCAAGCTCATGCAACCAGGTCGCTGTCCTTAACAAGGGCAGGCTGAGATATCTTGGGAAACCGTCGGATATGACAAAAGAGGCGGAGAAACATGTGTGGCAGTTCAGGCTCCCTTCCGCAGAATTCGGTAAATTCGTTGAGGAGCATCTGGTTGTGCATCACATGTCGGAAGGCGAAAGTGTAAGGGTTAGGGTTATTTCGGATGAAAAACCATGGGAAAATGCGGTTAATGCAACACCAAATCTCGAAGATGCATATCTGTGGTTGCTCAGAAGAAAAGAAAACAACAAGGTCGAATGAAAACAAAATTTTATCCCCTGCAAACACGTAATTACATTGTAATTACATTATTTAACTACTGTTAAGTTAATTATAGATTGAAAAATTATTGCGGATTGCGAATTTTTGATTGCGGATTAAAATAATATTGCGGATTACTGATTGCTGAATTTGGATTTAAAATCCGAAATCACCAATCCGAAATCCGAAATGAACCACATCAGGGACATAACTAATTGACATGAGAACTGGCAAACTATTTAATTACTTCACATTGGTCCGGAAGATGATCCTCTATAATCTGAGGATAATTTTTGCCAATAAATTCATCTGGTTTCTGATCGGATCGATCGTGTTCTATCTCGGTCTTTCGGTAATCTATGTCTTTTCAAACGATGTTTCAGCCATGTCGGACCTGTACGGCGTCTTCCTGTTTTCAGGGATTCTGCTTGTATTCTACCCGTCGGTTTTCGGCATACAAAACGACCAGGATGCAAGGACGATTGAAATATTGTTCGGCATTCCCAATTACAGGTATAAAGTATGGCTGGTAAGGATAATCCTGATCTTTGTGATCGCTTTCCTTATCATGCTTGTATTTACATTTCTTACCACGGTACTGATCGTTAAGTTCCAGGTTGTCAGGGTGACGGTACAGGTAATGATACCAGTCCTCTTCCTGGGGATGATGGCATTCATGCTTTCCACCGTTATAAGGAATGGCAACGGAACCGCAGTGGTGATGATAATTTTTGGAATCTTTTTTATGATACTCCAAGATCCCCTTCGTAAAAGTCAGTGGAATGTTTTCCTGAATCCCTTCGATCCCGCATACGATGTCAATGAAACAACCTGGGCGATCATAACGCTTAAGAACAGGATAATACTTATAACGGGAACTATCCTTTTCCTGCTGGCAGCGCTGTATAATTTACAGAAACGGGAGAAGTTCATGTAAAGCAACCTGTGGGTTTTTTCAGTCAATTTCCTGAACAAAAGTTAATTGGGTACTAGTCCCTGGTGACCTTGAACTGAACCCTGACTTGCTGTAAGGATCATATCGTTGAATTCACCCTGAATGTGATTTCCTGGTCAGCGATAGATTTCTGTCAAATTGTATTAAAAATTCAATCAAATACTATCTTTGAATTACAATCACAGACCAATATCTTATTAAACATGGATAATATCAAACGCAGGGATTTTATAAGGAAATCTGTTTTTGCCGGACTGGCGGTTTCATTTGTCTCACCCCTTGATTCTTTCGCCTCATCAGGGATCAGGACTGAAATCATTTCAGGCAAATCGAGTGTCGGCCTTACAACAGGCGACAGCAGGGCCGACATGGCATTCCGTACGCTCAGGCCCTATTCAAAAGAGATCCGTCAGGCAATCGGAAACAAACGTGTAATACTCAAACCAAACAATGTTTCGATTGATATACCGCTATGTGCAACCCATTCTG
>DAIUKI010000297.1:0-4189 GCA_036848255.1 Bacteroidales bacterium
GGATCAAATAAAAGTGTTATCCGTTCCTGGGCCGTAAGCTTGCCTTTGGAATGCTGTTTTTCTGCTTGCTCAGGACTGTACTGTTTTTTTAATGCTTCCTGCCGTTCAATGAAGGCTTTGTAGCTTTTACCCGATAGATCCATAATTTCCAAGGGTTTTTTAGGGCATAAAAATAGTCAATCCCGCGGCAATCGCAAATATTAATTAGAACGTGATTAGCTAATCAAATGTAAGCAGAAGTATTACAATAAGTTACATGATTTGTAATTTCGACCGCCTAATTCTTTGGTATATAGAGGCCTTCAGGTTTCGAACCCAGGAGTCCGGCGTTCAGCATCGAAATGCTGGCTTTGCTGAGCTTTCTGATCATTTTTTCGGATACAACCGGGAAATGATGCAATGATTCGATCTTATCCCCTATATATTCAAGGTCCTCATCGGTGGTTGACCAGTTTCTGCCGTTAAAGGAAGTCAGATCATATGGCAGCGAGTAGGATCGTAATGATTTTTCCCCGTTTATGTTGAAGAAGAAATCAAAATATGACATTATTAGTTCCCGAAGGGAATGGTAGACAGGTTCCCGGAAACGTAAAGATGTGAAATTGGATTTTGCGACCGCTCCCCAGCATCCGTCTTCCCTGAATACGGCAATTACATGGTCATCGTCGTTAAAGGCTTTCATATCCACAATCTGAGGCTTATATCCAATAAACTGAAATGCAGCAGCAGCAAAAAGAGCTCCCTCAAAACAATGAGCCGACCTCTTTTTCATGACCCATCGCGGTGATCTGCATTCATAGTTCGGATTATAATCGATCGAATCAAGAAATGCCTGGATCTTGTCAGGATTACTCAGTGTCCTCAGGAACCTTATCTCATCATCATTCCAGTCCATGCTGTAATTTTAAATAAGCCCATTAATTATTTCCTTCATTTCACTGTGTTGTTCCTCCATGGTTTCCAGTAACCTTATCTGTGCACGCGTACGCTGAAGGTTATGATATTTATGGTGTATCCGGTAATAGGTGTCTCCGTCAATATAGTCAGTCAGAAAACGCAAAGCCTGTTCATAAGTCATAAGCATTGGTGCGAAAGCCAGATATTCCTTTTCGGTTGAATTAAGGGTTTCCCTAGTTTCGGAAAGGTATCCTTTTGCATAGGCACCGAAAAGATCAATATTCATATTTATTTGTAAAAGGTCCTCTTCGTCCTCAGATGCAACATTTGCACCGGTTCTTATGGCATCTCCAAAGTCGGAATGGAAATATCCGGGCATCACTGTGTCGAGGTCAATAATACAAAGGGACCTGTCATTTTCATCAAAAAGAATATTGTTAATTTTAGTGTCATTGTGCGTTATCCTGACAGGTATTTTATCTTCTCCCGCAAGCTTCTGAATGATCATCATTTCATCTGTCCTGCTTAGAATGGAATCAGTTTCCCTGGCTGTCTCTTTAACTCTGCCTGCAGGATCTTTTTTCAGAGTATTCATGAAATTGTCCATCCTCTTCCTGATGTCATGAAATGAAGGGATTGTTTCATGAAGGGGTTTTCCGGGCAGATCTGCCAGAAGGGCCTGAAAGCGGCCTATTGCTTTACCCCCTTCGAATGCCTTACCGGTGGTATCAACAATATCATATGTTCTGTGATTGGAAATGAAGACAAACATTCTCCAGAAACTGCCATCCTGATCTTCAAACCAGCTCCTGCCATCCTTAGCATGGACCAGGGTAAGGGACTCACGTTTCAGGTCAGCTCCAGGTACAGCCAGAAGCTTATTGTGAATATGTTTTGTAACCCTTTCAATATTTTCCTGAAGTTCCGGAATATTTCGGAAGACATTATTATTCAGCCTTTGAAGGATAAAATCATCCTTATCCTTTTCAGCTGTTATAACCCTGAATGTATCATGAATATGCCCGCTTCCGCATGGTGCTGCTTCTGCAAATGAACCATCGGCAGAAAAGCAGCCAAATATTCTGATCAGGTCGAATCCCATGGATTATTTACCTGCCTTATGTCCTATAAATGCATAATACATTATAACCAGATATCCGGGTATGCAAATCCAATAGGCTGACTGGGTGGAAAAAACCATTGCAAGTTTTCCGTAAACCAGTGGAACGATTGCCCCGCCGGCAATAGCCATTATGAGCATGGCAGACCCGGTTTTTGTGAATTTTCCAAGACCATCTAGTGCAAGCGGCCACATAGCGGGCCAGACAAGTGAATTGGCAAAGCCAAGCAAAGCGACAAACAGTACAGTAACTGGCAGTACAAGCTGAAGCGGCTGGAATGTAACAAGGTCGACGAACGGCATTGTGAAAACCCTGGTGGCAGGTGTAAATATTGCTCCAAGAGAAAATATCACTCCAAATATTGTGCATAGCTTTAAAGCGTTTCCCTGTTTTAAATATTTTGGAATTAAAATAATGCCAAGAACATAGCCTATTATCATTGCAAGCATTGTAAGGCTGGTATAGTATTTTGCAGAATCCATCGGTATCCCGAGAGATTGTCCGTACCTGATTATTGTGTCGCCAGCTATCACCTCGACACCGACATAAAAGAACAAAGCAATAACACCCAGGATCAGGTGTGGGAACTGCCAGATACTTGTCTTCTTAAGATTAGCGACACCGACGGCCTCATCTTCAGCTTCGGTATCAACTTCCGGAAGATTGACAAATTTCAAAAGCAATCCAAGAAGAACAAGGACAACTGCCATTACAATATAAGGCATAATTACATTCCGGGCCATTTCATCAAGGAGAATTGCACGTGATGCGGCATCGGTTGCCTGTACCAGCTTTTCTTCCAGGATGTGTGAATCTTTAAGTATGATGCTGGCAAGGATAATCGGGGCAATTACTCCGGCAAATTTGTTTGCTATTCCCATTATGCTAATTCGTTTAGCAGCACTTTCGCGCGGACCGATAATTGTTACATAAGGATTTACAGCGGTCTGAAGGAGGGCCAGTCCGGTACCCTGAATGAATAATCCTGTAAGAAAAAGCCAGAAGGCTCTTGAAAGTGCTGCAGGTATAAATACAAGCGCCCCAATCGCCATCACCCACAGACCAAGTGACATTCCGATTTTAAAACCTGTCTTTTTAAGTATTAGTGATGATGGAAGCGCCATCACGAAGTAGGAAATATAAAAGGCCGCAGTCACAAAGTATGCCTGGAAGTCATTTAGTTCGCAGGCTGTCCTCAGAAATGGTATAAGGACTCCGTTCAGCCAGGTCACAAAACCAAAAATAAAGAAGAAAAGGCCAATAATGGTTATTGCAAACACATAGTCTTTTTTGCTGATGTCGCTTGTAAAAGCATTGGTAGACATAATTACAGGTTTAGGTTAGAATAATATAGTCAATAATGTCAAAACTAATCTTTTTTAATTTGGTGGCAAAAAAAAATCATTTCTCCTCCGGGTAGTGCCCTGATTTTTCCCTGGATTTCATTCCCAGATATCCTCCGTGATGACGTTTTGAATACTCCTCCGGCGTGAATCCGATCTTTTCCATCATCAGAACAACCAGTGCATCACCGATTACAGTAAAGACTGTAGTTGAGGTTGTCGGAGTAAGGCCAAGAGGACAAACCTCAGACGGGGATCCTGTCGAAATGAAATAATCAGATTTAAGTGCAAGGGGACTTTTTTCATTACCGGTAATAACAATAACCGGGATCGATGGGAACAGATTTTCCTTCAAATCAATAAGCTCGATTATCTCCCTTGTTCTCCCTGAATTTGAGATTACCAGCAGGACATCGTTTTTTTGCATTATTCCAAGATCACCGTGCTGTGCCTCGCTGGGGTGGAGGAAGACCGCCGGAGTTCCGGTGGAACTGAAAGTGGTGGCTATGTTATGTGCGATCTGTCCGGCTTTACCCATCCCGCTCGTGATCAGTTTACCGTTTCTTTTCTGAACATGTTGATAAATAATTTCAGTAACCTTTTCATAGCTGTCGCTTAGTGGTATACTTCTTATTGCAGATGCCTCACTTTCAAATATTTTAGCGACTTTGTCCTTCATATCCCTGTTAAAATTCAGAGCATAAATGTACAAAAAAAATGGTCCCTGATAATTCCAGAGGACCATTTTCTCAGCACAATTCAATAAAGATATTTTACATTTGTATAACGGCATATTTTTGAAAACGTAACCTCTCCGAAGATCGGAAG
>DAIUKI010000298.1:0-4186 GCA_036848255.1 Bacteroidales bacterium
GTCAGGATAATTAATATTAAATATTGCATATAAAGTATGAATTCAAATAAGATGTTCCTGATCCTTATAACATTCTTGTTATCTGGATTATCCGTCACATCCCTTGCTCAGGTAAAGATCACTGACGGGGCTGATATGACAATGAATGTAAATTCTCTGCTTGAGCTTGAAAGCATCAATAGAGGATTATTGATTCCACGAGTTGCTATTGTCAGCCTGAATCAGGCTGATCCATTAACAGCACCCGTACCAACAGGAATGCTTGTTTATAGTACAGGAGGATCGGTGGCGGACGGTTTTTACTATTGGAACGGGAGTTCGTGGATATACTTTATTGTTTCTGAAGCTCCTTACACCAAATCGGCTACGACTACCTTATTAAAAACCGAAACATTCGTATTAGCCTCAGGTGATATAACACTTACTTTGCCATTGGTAACAAGTGCAGATAATGGTTTGGGAATTACCGTGAAAAATATCGGCACTCACGTCAATTTGATAACCATCGCCGGGAATTCAGGGGCTACTATCGATGGAAATGCCAATACCTCATTAACCCGTTGGTGTGGACAAACCTATATTGCCTGGAATGGCAACTGGATCACAAAAAACAAGGAAACCAGAGCTGAAAACCTGCTTGACGTTTCCCCACGCGGTAGCTTTACTACCATAGCAGAAGCAATTGAATTCCTTAATTTGCATATGAGTGGACCGACGGTTGTCCATCTTAGTTCCGGAACGCATCATATAGCTGCCACGCAAACCATTAATCTTCCTTTTCCTGTCACATTTCAAGGCCTTTCCTTCGGAGATGCAGAAATTGATGCTTCTGCAGGAGTCTCGGGCACTCCTATGTTCATTTGCCTGACAGAATGCTACTTTAAAATGCTCTCCTTTAAAGCTTATTCAGATGCCTCGGGGAATGATGCTATACGTCTCACGGGTAGTGGAACTTACTATGAAATAAAAGATACATATTTTGTGGGCTTTAATAAAGGAATCGTCTCCGCCAGCAATAATGATTTCTGGGTTTTTGATGTTGATTTTGAGGACATTACCGGGGCAGGGATAGAAATAGCAGCAGGATCGGAGAGCGGAGGTACATTTAAAATTTCAGAATCTGATTTCTTACAGTGCGCAAATGGAATTCATCTCTTATCGGGTGCTTCTGAAACCGTTTCAATATTAAACTGTACTTTTTATAATACCATATCAGGGAGTGACATTGGTGTTCTCTACACTCCTGCCACCTTCACATCATATTATTCTATTTTTATTACAAATAATGCCTGGAATAACCAGGGTACCTTCTTTAGCGGATTTGATTTCGCACGCCCCGATGGCAGAGATGCAAATGTATTTCTGGTTAACAATGCAGGTACAGAGAATAAGAATCCGAATGTTAAAATAAATGTGAACAATAATGTATCTACAACAACTGTAACCACAGCCGGAACATTCTATAAGGCCGATTGGACTAATACATCCAGCTATACCACCAAGTGGACAGTAGATAATAATAAAATCACTTATCAAACTGATTATCTTTTGGCCGCATGGGCCATCATTACAGGAAATATTACAGTTGATGACAATAATCTCCGTGTTACAATTGCTATTGTTAAAAATGGAGCTACCGGGACACGATTTGGAGAGACCGATCTTCGAATAGTAACAGCTAACCAGCCATTTCAATTTTCAACTGTTATATATATCCCGGATATGGCAAAGAATGACTATCTGGAATTGTATGTTACCTCCTCACAAAATGGTGACATAATCAGGTTTCAGGATGTTCAGTGGCTTACAAGCACACAATAATCTCATAGCTCATATAATAAATGAAACAAGATTCCTCAGATCAATTGTCTAAAAACAATAATAAACAGGAACTGTAGAATGCTACAAAGAAGTGTTTTAGTTATTGCACTGTTATTCATTCTGAATTATTCCGGATTAAGTCAGGGTCTGACAATCTCTCCTGGGACAATATTAACAGCTGCCGGCGGTAATATGGTTCTTAACGGAAATGTTGTAAATAATGGTTCTTATATTAATTCCAACAACACGGTTATCTTTGCAGGAGATACCCAGGTGTTAAGCGGAACAACTCCGGTTATTTTCAATAATCTGACTGTCGCTTCAAGCAGCACGACCTCAATAACTACTGTTGGTCAGTCATTAAATGGGATTCTGTTATGCAACGGCATAATCAATGCAAATGGGAATGTCACTCTCCTTTCCACGGCTTCTCAGACAGCGCTTATCGATGGCAGCGGGACAGGACAAGTCAATGGTAACATTACGATTCAGCGATATCTTCCTTCAGGTTTCGGGTATAAATATTTAAGTTCCCCTTTTCAGGCGGCTACTGTAAGTGAGTTTAGTGAAAACATAAAACTTACTGATCCTTTTCCCACATTTTACCGGTACGACGAAAGCAGCACAACATCAGGGTGGATAAGCTACATCAATCCGCTCGGAATTCTGAATCCGATGCAGGGATATGCTGGCAACTTTGGCTCTTCGGACCCTCCTCTTGTTTTTGACGTTACAGGAGTTGTCAACAACGGAAGCCTCTCCTCAACTCTTTTTAACCACAATAACATATATAGCAAAGGATTTAACCTGGTCGGGAATCCATACCCTTCTCCGATCGACTGGGATGCTCCATCGGGATGGACAAAAACCAATATTGACAACGCACTTTATTACTTTGAAGCGAGCAGCACCGATGAGTATGGCGGTACTTATGTAACTTATTTAAATGGTGTTTCAAGCAACGGCCTGGCCTCAAATCTCATTCCTTCATTGCAGGGTTTTTTTATTCATGTGGCAGATGGTACGTGGCCTGTAACAGGAACTCTGGCCATGGATAATAATGTCAGAGTAACAGATTTAACGCATCCTTTAATAAAATCAGATTTTATTTCACGATCATTGCTACGGCTTACTGCTGAATTTTCAAATGACACGGATTCGGTTGATCCGGTGGTTATATATTTTGATGAGAAAGCTACTGATAAGTTTGATGGGCAGCTTGATGCACTTAAACTTATGAATACCGATTTTATGGTGCCAAATCTTTATACCGTCGGATCTGACGGAGTAAAACTATCAATTACTGCATTACCTGTAATCTCAGACACTCTATACAAGGTTCCTCTTGGACTTAAGATTAACAGAGACGGAAGAATTATTTTTAAGATCCGTGCTTTAGAGGGAAATCTGGCAGATATTGAAATTTATATTTCTGATATTGTTGCAAAAATAGACCAGGATTTGCTTTCAGATAAAGATTACAGGCTCGACCTGAAAACGGGGCAGTATGAGAACAGGTTTTTTCTCAACTTCCGGAACATCGGAACCGGAATTCCTGATTTTACTGCCGGTGATGATCTTTTCAGTGTTTACTGTTCCCATGGAATTCTAAAATTAGAAATCAACACTCTTCCTGCTGCGGAAGGGACTTTAATAATATCGAATCTCACCGGACAGATACCCCTCATTAAAAAATATTATGAGCCAGGATATTATGAACTCAATCCTGGTTTAAAAAATGGAGTTTATATTGTCAGTCTCCTTTCAGGAACAAAGAGGTGCTCAAAAAAGATATTCGTTAGTTATTGAACAGGCTCGGATAATTGAGTTTTTTTAATAAGATCTTTTATATTTATTCCGATCGAGATCTCGTGGTTATTGTAAATATTAAGCGCCACCGATGAGGCAAAATTGAAGTTGTATGAGAATCTTATGCCTTTTGCAATATTTGCACCAAATCCAAAACCCCATATTCCGGGATCTCTGAATGAGAGACTACCCCAGATGTTGTCCTGATACTTAACCATTGAGGCTATTCCAATCTGACTTTTAATGAATTTCCCTCCTCTCAAATAAATAAGAGGATTGATATCCCAGCGATCATTTACCTGATAGGAATATGCAGCATGTATCTGATAATTAGCAAGAGGCTTGTACGTCACATCAACTTCATTGTATTTTGCATCACCGAAGTTAATGTTAGCGAACACTATCCCAGCTTCAATTCCTTTGAACAGGTAAAGAGCGGAAAAGTCGGACATGAATTTCAGTTTTGAAGATACATCCTGCTGTATCATTACAGGATCAATATTATATTTCGGATCGTTATAATAATCACTGAAATTGATCCTGTTATGATAAATAC
>DAIUKI010000299.1:0-4186 GCA_036848255.1 Bacteroidales bacterium
AATTAATATAAAATCCTGAATTTATCACACTTACACATAAGCGCTTGACCCTAACACTGTTATATGAGGCCAAAAGGTATCCATAATTTCTTTCCAAAGGAGTTATTGTTCACCTTTCTGTTATTTATTTCCAAGATAATCATTCTTACAGATCATCGAAAGGACTCCTGATCTTTTGAATGCTCTTTGTCGTAACATGAGTATATATCTCAGTAGTCTTACTGCTCTTGTGACCAAGTAATTCCTGTATATACCGGAGATCAGTCCCTGATTCCAACAGATGAGTTGCATAGCTATGCCTCAACCAGTGCAGAGTGACCGGTTTGCCGATCCTTGCCTTCTCACACCCATTCTTTAACACTTTCTCAAGACTGGTTGCACTGTAAGGTTCACCCGGATTCTGTCCTTCAAATAGATACTTCTCCGGCCTATAACGCCCAATATATGTATCCACCATCTCAATCGTCCGATCAGAAATGGGTACAATCCTGTCCCTGAATCCTTTCGATTGCTTAATTCTTAGCAGGTTTCTACTCCGCTCTACATCTGCAGGCACTAATTGAAGTAATTCACTTCTCCGAAGTCCGCAGGCATATATAAGACTAAGCATAACCCTGTGTTTTTCATTTGTCAAAGAGTTGAGAATCCGCTTTACCTCCTCCTTACTCAAAACATTTGGAAGCCGGTGCTGTGGTCTTGGTCTTGTTAATTTGCCAGGATCAATGACAGAGCTGTATATATGGCTGTAAAACTTCTTCACCGAACTGATCATCTGGTTCTGGAACGAATGACTTAACCTGTTTGGCAGAATGTACTCCTCAATTATCCTTATCAGATCATTGGAAGTACACTCCTGTGCCTCTTTCGGACTTACAAACCGCAGAAACTTCACCATCATTGCGGTATAAGTCTGTACGGTGGATTCAGGATACCTGTTTGTTTCCATCCATCGCCTGTACTTATCAATGTCTTCCCTGCCTTTGTCACTTAACGAAGGGAGACCTCCATCAACCAAACCTCTTCTCTCCCCCGTGATTTTCCTCTTTTCCTCATCCTTTTTTAACCTGATCTTCTCAGCAAGATTTGGCTTCAGAGCGGCATAATCAACGTACGCTTTACCGTAAAATGCCTTTAAAAGAAGGGTGATGATGTTATCACTGTCCGGAATATGCCAGCATTTCATCTGACTGCTCCATACTGGATCAGGTAACCCCTTTGTAATTTTGATCAAATCAGAATCATAAGGGAATCTGAGTGTAACACGGATAATACCGTTGTGTATTACCCTATCGGTAACAATGTTTTTCATTCTTTGCAGCGAGCAAAATATCGATAATCAAAAATAACAATATTTCCCGGATTATAGCACTGCCACGTCAGTCACAAAATATAAACCCTCCTCCTCTTTTCCTATATTTACGCCTTGTGCCTGACTTTCTTTAGACTCCAAGTTAAATATTATCGGGGAAAAGGAAAGGGAAAATCCTGAAAACTTTACAATTTTGTTTTTCATAATAATTCTATTAATTGGTCTCGAATTTTTACAAAATTTCCCACTAAATATTTTTTGTTTTCATGCAAAATGATGCAAACAAATGCATGTCCCCCCGCTGTTGAACCGGAAAGACGGTTCCTGTATATAAAACTTAATTTCAAAAAAAAACATGGTAACTATAATCGGTACAGAAAAAAGACAAACTAAGACGGGGAAAGATTTCCACGTCATGATTCTCCAGGGAGATATCGAGATTGCCATCAGTTGCCTGGTGGCATTGAAAGGATCGAGGTTAAACAGTATGGAAGTGCCGTTGAATTCAAATATCTGAAATAAGGTTCAGGTAGGCAAAGACTATTATTTGAGTACTAGACCTGAACCCTCTGAGCAGTGATATTCAATAGTCTCAATTGCTGTATGAATCCCTTTTTGGCAAAGCACTGAATCGTGCTTTCCATGACAGGTCTTCCCATCAGGATCATTCTTATATAGTTCTTTAAGAAGGGGCAATGCCTTTTGTGAATGAATTTGACCTAATGTCCATATTGCTATATCTCCCCGATCATGAGGAGAGTTAGTTGTATCTGCCAGATAAGTAATTAAAGCATCCTCTGCTGTTGCCACATTTGGATATCGTTGTTGCGCAATTCTTATATGTTCCTTTATATCAGGACCAATCCTAAAAAAAGGCATCATAAGAATAATAAAACAAAATGTGACTGTAAGGGTAACCCCAATAATAACTGAAATTCGTTCCTTGTCCTTCATTTCCTGAGTATTATTTATTGAGCCTTGCCCATGAGCCAAACCAGTTTTTCTCTTTTGCACCTAACCACCGATGTTCAATAGAAACTATAGCTTTATGAATCTCATATTGACATAGAACTGTATCGTGGTGGTATTTACAGGTCTTGCCTTGTGGATCATTTTTATAATGCTCTTTAAGAATAGGTAATGCCTTTTGAGACCTGATCTGACCTAAAGTCCAGATTGCCACATATGACCTATCATGTGGAGTATGAGTTGTATCTGACATATATGCAATTAACGCATCTTCAGCAGAGCCTGAATATTGTTGTTTAGCAACGGTGATGCTTTCCTTGATACCAAGCCCGGTCCAGGTACGCACAGAAAGAATAAAACACAAAAGTACTACAGCTACGCCAATCCCAATGGAAATAAATATTCGTTTCCTTTTTTCACCATTATTCGCTCTTCTGGACAAAATAGCTATCAGACTGAGAACTGGAGTTAACACTGCCAATAATATATAAGCAAGAACAAGTGATTCCCCGGGATGAGGGTAGTTGATTACAATAAACCAGGAAGCAAATCCCAATAAAGCTAAATTCAGGATTAGAGTGACGATTTTCAGAAAGGGATAAATTTTAGATAATTCATCTGCCTTACTTTGTTCCTCTGGTGCCTTATTTTTCATTTTAAAAGTCCAGTGTCCATGACTGACCTGGCTTACGAAAATCAATACTATGCTTAGAATCGGAACCAATAATAGCAATAATGTGAACACCTTATAATCAGATACTTTGGAAATTCCCCCGAAAATTAGAAGGAGACATGTGAATCCCAATAACGCAATATTACAGATAACGGTTACGATTTTCATATTGTCCTCCTTTAAGATTTGTTATTCAACCCAATGCATATCTGCTAAACAGGTTAGAAATTACTAAGTCATTGTCATATAATAAACTGACTTATGAATTATCAGTATATAAATTCTTGAACTTTTCATCAATAAACTCATTAAACCATTGATCTATCATTGATTTTTTAAACCGCCATTCCTTGCCCAGTTTTGCAGCAGGTATCTTCTTTTCCTGTGCCCAGGTGTAAATCGTCTGTGGTTTTACTCTGAGGTATTCTGCCACTTCTTCAAGAGTCATTATTTTATCGTCGTTCAACATAATTCTTATTTGAAGTACTATCAGGCTGGCTTATTGTTGATTTGTCCTGTTTGTCCTGATTTGATTTATCATCTGGTGTAAACATATTTGCTGCCGATTGAATGACAGCAATATAAAAGTTGCCTTCACGTATCCTGAATATCTCAAAGGGCATATCACGACTTCCAACGAAAGGTCGTAGATTCCAGGCTAATTGCGAACTTACAAATGCAAGAATTACAACCCAGATTTTGAATATTGACATGCCAAGTTTTGGATAAATATTTTTCTTTTCACATGAAAATTTAAGCCCGTTAATGATTGTTTTAACAGCAAATATCCCGGAAAAAGTAAAAATTGCCACATGCAATAATTTAAGAAATGAATAACTATCGCTGGTGATCATAAAAAATACAATAATTGGGGAAAATGACAGAGCAATAGTGGTGAAAACAAAAAAGCCGGCTAAAATAATATTTGCCATCTGAGAAATAGTCATTGTGGATCCAATCATAGATTGAACTACATAAAGAGCCGGAAAGCATATTAACAATGATAGTATTATCAGGCATGGCATTTTAATCCCGGTTACCAAACTTTGTAATACTCCATTGTAACTACCCATGATAACGCCGTAAATAAAAGAGAACAAGACAACATACAACAATTGCGTGATGAGATATTTCCGGGAATTTTCGGAATCATTCAGAATCTCAAAATAATCATCACTGCGCTGAAATGCTTTGAAGATAGATGGTAAATTGGTTTTCATAGGATTTTTTATTTA
>DAIUKI010000300.1:0-4182 GCA_036848255.1 Bacteroidales bacterium
GCAATCAGTATATTCGGATGGTCAATTATCTTATTGAAATCAATTGAGTCAAATATCTCAATGAATTGTTCCTTGTGTGAATCTGTCATTACTTTTCAGCGCGGTTTTCTTTAATAATACGTTCCGAAACAAGCTTTGCCGATATCAATACATTCGGAATTCCATTACCGGGATGCGTGCTTCCGCCCACAAAATAAAGGTTTTTGTATTTATCATGGCGGTTATGCGGACGAAAATATCCCATCTGGAAAATATTATGACCTAAACTCCCAAAGACAGAACCTCTTGAAATATTGCATGCATTTTCCCAGCTTTCCGGCATATAGCATATTTCAAACTTGATATGACTCTCGATATCCTCAAGTCCCTGCCGCTTTAAACGGTCAATCACTGCTTTTCTTGTCTTCACCCTTATCCGGTCCCACTCCTGTTTACGGTTTTTGTCAATGTGCCCGACTGCAACAGCTACTGAAATCGTATCATGATTAAGTGGAGCTGCAGCCCGATCTGTCCTTGCAGGAGCATGCACATAAAAACTCGGATTGTCACCGACTGATTTGTCCTTCACAATCCGGTCGAGCCCTTCCCGGAACTGATCAGAAAGAAAAACGCTGTGATGCACAAGTTGCGGATAAACCTTATCAAGTCCCCAGTGAAAACAGATTACGGAACATGAATATTTCAGCTTATCCAGACGGACCGACTTTCTTTTATCAGGAAGCAGGTTTCGGTAAACATAGGGTAGGTCGGCATTTGCTACAACAATACCGGCTTTTACCTCAGTACCGTCCTGAAGGATTATACCACCGGCTTTTTCCCCTGCTATAATAATCTGCCTCGCAGGATTGCCATAATGGAACTGAACACCTTCTTCTTCAGCTGCCAGGATCATTTTTTCCACGATCCTGAACATTCCGTTGCCGGATGGGAAAAAAGAACCTTCGGTAAGCTCTGCGGCCGGTACCATTGAAAAAAGTGCCGGGGCATCAAACGGACTTTGCCCGACATAAATATTCTGAAAAGTATATGCCATAAGCAGATGAGGGTGATTGAAAAATCTTCGGGCATATCTGAAATGGGGAGTAAAGGCTTTTAACCTGAATAAAAGAGGAATGTTTTTCAGGTTTACCATCTGGAACAGATTATAGAAATTCCGTCCAATCAGTTTGTCCATACCGAGCCTGAAGATCCTGTATCCTTTCGTAACATAATCTTCTGCTCTTTCATAGCTGCCCGGTTCGATCTTCTCGAGCGGAATCTTCATCCTCTCCCTGTCGGAAGTAAACACCAGCTGACTGCAATCGTCAAAAAAGATAGTATACAGGTCTCTCATCGGGACGATATCTTTCCCTTCTTCGAGTTCTATTCCAAGGGAATCAAACACCTCATGGTATATTCCGGGCATCATCAGCATCGTTGCCCCCAGGTCGAAACGGTGACCATCACGGACCAGCTGTCCGCATCGGCCACCTGGTAATGAATTCTTTTCATAAACACTGACGTTGTATCCGTTTTTTGCGAGATAAACGGCAGTGGTTATACCTCCTATACCGGCACCTATAATAACTGCCGTCTTGTTGTCAGCCATAAATTAACTCTCAGGTTCAACTAATAAAATTACTGTAAAAGACGGATAAAATATTGATTTGTTACCTTGGTTTGGAACTCAAACCGAAATATTTTTGTTACTAACCGGCTTGTGCCTGTAATCCAGTCTGATGACATGTAATTACATTGTAATTACATTATTTAATCCTCAGTCTGGCAGTGTCGGCCACAAACATCCGGGTACTTTGGGTATATTCAAATCCTGAAGGGCTTTTATGCTTTAAATCAATATAAAATGCCAGGTAACCTGTTTCCGGATATCTGATGGAAGCTACCGCTTCATCATTACCGGTCATCTCCGGATCTGATTCTGTCCATTCTTCATCCCTGAAATCAGGATCATCGGAATCTGCAATCCACAAATCGGCATCGATTATCTGTCCGGGCTCGGATCGGACCGTAACAGCAATTGTTCCATCCGTCTCGGTAATTTCATAATTGCAGTCGGGATAATTTCCATTAGTGGTTGTTATTCCGAGAAAAGCACTTAATGTTGTCAGCGCCTTTACCTTGGTTCCAAGATTATGACCGGCATTTGGTGTGTAACAAATATGATTGTCACCCGGAATACTGTCGATATAGTTTTTAACAGCATCAACTGGCCAGTACGGATCATTTGTTGCCATGAAGATCATTTTTGGCATTGTCAATGCTTTGCGGTAGGAGTACGGATCTATCATTTTAACGAGATCATTGCCATCAGATGAACCCAGATCCTGAACGATACCAAGCTTTACATAATCCTCAATTTCGACACTGTAATCTCCCCAGACTTCTTTTTGATAACTGATATTTACAGGCATGTTGAGCACATCGATAACCATAGGGCAGATCGCCTTGACCCTATTGTCGGAAGCCCCTGCAAGCCAGGTGGTCCAGCCCCTTTTTGAGGCTCCGGAAAGGACAAAGCCCGTGACCTTCTTCACTGTTTCCTTTCCGGAAAACTCCTGGATTACATCCATCGCCCTGACAGCGCTTTTTGTCATGGGGAAAAGAAGTGGCCATGTCAGATCCTTATCCTGCTTGTAATTATACAAAGTGTAAGTTATCAGTGCATCTTCTGTAAGATCATTATACAGGGGCTGATTCGGCACCTGCCAGATTATTGCCGCTATAGTCTTATTAGCAACAGCGATATTGCCGATTGCCTTTACAAAATCATCTGTAAATTCATGAGTGTTCGGCTTTCCGTCCTTAACACTTCCTCCTGTAATGAACAATAATGCATCACTGTATTCCAGGGCATCAGGAACTATTATCATGAGTTCATGATTCCACTCTATATCGCGCCATGTCTGTGATGTAAATATAATCCGGTACAATCCGGCACCTTCCGATTTTTGTTTCTCCTGAACTTCCCAGCGGAACGATTTGTCGGAGTTACTGAGATAAGCCTGCAGTGCATTTTCTGGCGTAACAGGTTCCTGGGAACATGAGGTTGCTGCCAGAGCAGAAAGTATTACAATAACTTCAAAGAATAATGTCTTCATCTCTAAAGAATTTGATTATTAATTTATAAACTTAATTCAATTTTGATACGCCGTTACGCCTTTTTATTGCTCATCGATCGTCTCAGTAAGCTTTTTAACCACCCTGAACTGCTGGAAGAATTCCTTTGCAATCACCCTTAGCAGTGTATAAACCGGGACTGCCAGCAGCATACCGATTAATCCTGCAAGCCCGCCACCGATAATAATTACAAGGAATATCTCAAGCGGATGCGATTTGACGCTTTTAGAATAAATTACCGGAACAAGAATATTGTTATCAATGAAATTCACAACTAAAAATACACCTGTAAGTTTAAATATCACTGGAAGAAATTCATCATATGAACCGGTGGCGAGCGTTGAAGTAACACCCAGAATTATCCCGATTGCTGAACCTATTATAGGTCCAATATATGGGATTATATTCATGATCCCTCCGAAAAATCCTATTAGCAGTGCATTTTTAACGCCAAATATCAGGAGTCCGATTGTAATCAGTGACATGACTCCGATTAACTCCAGAAGAACGCCAATATAGTACCGGATAAGCAGATATTTTGATTCGGCCACCACTTTACGGGTTGCTACGTGATGTTCTGTCGGAACAAAAAGAAGAATGCCTTCCTCGAACATATTTTCATCTTTAAGAAAAAAGAAAGCTATAAAAAGTATGGAGAACAATCCTATGAAAATATTTCCTGCAACACTTATAAAATTTCCAAGCATGGGACCCACGCTTCCAAGATTAACCAATGACTTGGCTTTATCAACAAGAAAATCCTGGATTGTTTGTCCTGCAGGGATAGCCCCAATCAGATGAAGTTTTTCATCCAGCCATTGCAACGGCCCCTGCAGGTTCTGAGCAATCTGTCCTACATCGATTTTGGATATTGTCTCTGCCTGGTTGATGATGAGGGGAACAAAAATGGCTATCAGTCCAAGTATAACCAGTAAAATTATGAGAAGAGCTAATAATGCACTCAGGAAATGGGGCATCCTGAGCTTCTTTAAATGGATCCTGTCAAAAAACCTCACCAGCGGCTGGCCGATAAATGAAAGAACGGCTGCAATCAGAACCCATGCA
>DAIUKI010000301.1:0-4180 GCA_036848255.1 Bacteroidales bacterium
CAACGCAGTAATTGGCTTCGGGCAGCAGTACTTGGCGCAAATGATGGTATTTTATCAACTGCCAGTCTTGCCATAGGAATTGCTGCTGCAACTGAACTCAGAGAACCTATTGTGCTGGCAACCATCGCGGGTCTGGTTGCCGGGGCTTTATCAATGGCTGCAGGAGAATATGTTTCAGTCAGCTCCCAGACTGATAGCGAAAAGGCGGACATTAACCGTGAAAAGCAGGAATTAAAAGATATGCCCGTAATTGAATTGGAACGATTAGCAGAAATTTACCAAAAAAGAGGGCTAAAGAAAGAAACAGCATTGACAGTTGCAAAAGAATTAACTGACCATGATGCCCTGGGTGCTCATATGAGAGATGAACTGGGCTTAAATGATATATCTCAGGCTAAACCAATTCAGGCAGCTTTTGCATCAAGTGCATCTTTTACAGCAGGTGGAGTTCTTCCGCTTCTGGTAACTCTTTTTTTGCCGTTAAAATTTATGGAATTTTCCCTCTATACTTTTGCTATCATTTTCCTGATAATTCTTGGAATTTTGGCGGCTAAAACCGGCGGCTCAAGCATAAAAAAAGCAATAATCAGGATTACGTTCTGGGGTACTGTGGCTATGGGATTAACTGCATTGGTAGGGTATTTATTTGGGGTTAATCTTGGATAAGACATGTTTTGCGGCAGGGAAGCTGGGTGAGGATGTGGAATGGCCGGACCATTATTCAGGGATCAGGTTTTTAATATTTGTAGTACCAGCTGGGTTATGTTTTGACTTTCTTTTGAAACAAACACAACAGATCCTTTGCTTATATCCAGAATATAAGTAAATCCATTTTCGGTAGCTACCTTATTGATTGCTTTATTAATCTTTTCGATAATTGGTTTAACCAGTTCAGTATTTCTGTTTTGTATTGTTACCGTTGCATTTTGTTCAAATTCTGACAGCCTTTTTTGTTTATCGACAAGTTCATCTTCTTTTGTTTTCTTTACAATTGCCGGGTATGATGAAAGCCCCTTTTGATAATCGTCGTATAACTGATTATAGGCTACTGTCAACTCTTCATAAGTTGTTGTCAGTTCTTTTGTTTCCTTTTCCAGGACTGCCTGGGCACTGTCTCTTTCTGGAAGAGCCTGCATAATTTCATCAAAATTAACATGTCCGATCTTTAATTGACTCTGTGAGAAAGAGGTCGTTGAAATGAACAGGAATCCTGTAACGAACACACCGGGGATAAGATTTTTCATAAAATCTGCTTTTAGGATTTTTATTTTAACCTGATGATTGTGTTTCCCTGCTTATATTTAAATTAGTCTTGGAGCAATAAGCATAAAAGTACTCAGGATAATTCTTTGAAAGAGTTAATGCTGAGTTAAATGTCTGTTAATGAGTAGTTAAATACGCACAGGGCGCATGGAGAGGTAAAAACAAATACGTTAATGTTTTTTAAAAGAGTATTTTTATTGCACCACAACCAGTCAGTTATCATGAGCTTAAAACCATGGAATAATGAAAAAGTATCTATCGGGCAAATTTGATTTAGATAAGATGGTCGATGTACTGGATGAATTACCAATCTGGTCGGCTCCATTTGGATTAAAACTACTTGATTATGTTAATTATAAACCAGGGATTTCAGTATTAGATATCGGATCCGGGACGGGATTTCCTTTGACAGAACTGGCAATGAGACTTGGGGAGAGTTCGACTGTTTATGGTATTGATCCCTGGAAAAAAGCAATCGAAAGAGCAAACAAAAAGATTGATCATTACGGAATTGAGAATATTAAAATAATTGAAGGTTTTGCAGAGTCAATACCGTTGGATAGTGAATCGGTTGATCTGATCACAAGCAACAATGGTATTAATAATGTTGAAAATACTGACAGGGTTTTATCTGAGTGTTCAAGAATTATAAGAAAGGGAGGACAGTTTGTCCAGACTATGAACACAGATAAAAGCATGATTGAATTTTATACTGAACTTGAGAGCGTTTTATCGGTGCTGCATATGAACCATGAAATTGATCTGATGCGTCAGCATATTGAACTAAAACGTCCGCCTCTTGAAACAATGATTTCAAAGATTCGGAAGAATGGATTCAAAATAACAGATCAGGAACAGAGCGAGTTTAATTATAAATTTACAGACGGAAGTGCAATGCTGAATCATTATTTTATAAGGCTGGCTTTTATGGATCCCTGGATCAAAATATTGCCCGAAACGAAAGTCGAACAGGTTTTTGATACTGTGGAAGCCCGGTTAAACGAACAGTCACTTAAATCTGGGTACATGAAGCTAAGTATTCCCTTCGTGTTGATTAATGCAATTAAAATATAAAAGGGATCAATAACTTTGATCTTTTGTGAAAACAAGCACACCATTTTGTCCGCCAAAACCAAAAGAGTTAGAAATCGCTGCTCCAATTTTCACAGCCCGGGATTGATTTGGTATTACGTCAAGGTCACATTCCGGATCTTTCAATTTAAAATTTATGTTTGGAGGTAAAATTCCATAATGAACTGTCAGAACAGTAGCAGCAGCTTCAATTGCACCTGCGGCACCAAGCGTATGACCAATCATTGATTTATTCGAACTTACAGGGATATTCCTGTATCCAAAAGCCTTGTGAATCGCAATCGTTTCCGTTTTATCATTCACCCTGGTGGAAGTTCCATGTGCATTGATATACCCTATATCTTCCGGATCAAGACCTGCATCTTTAACAGCAAGTTGCATGGCCATTGCTGCCCAGGTTCCGTTCGGTTCAGGAGCAGCAATCCCATACGCATCCGTTGTCATACCGAATCCGCTTAACAATGCCAGAGGTTTTGCTCCCCTCTTATCAGCATGTTCCAACGTTTCCAGCACCAGTACACAGGCACCTTCACCCATCACAAATCCATCTCTGTTCATATCGAAGGGACGGCTGGCATGTTCAGGCTCTTCATTGAAAGTTGAAAGTACTCCCATGCTCGAGTAAGCATCAAGAACCAAAGGGGTCATGGTGGATTCTGCTCCGCCGGCCAGAATCACATCAGCCATGTTTCCCCTGAGCAGTCCAAGTGCAATTCCAATCGAATGTGTGCCTGTTGTACAGGCAGCAGAGACACCAAGGTTTGGCCCATGAATTCCCAGAACCATTGCTGCATTACAAACCGGCATATTAGGAATAACTCTGGGTACGGTCAAAGGATTAACTGAGCCAGGTCCCATTTTTAAAAACCTGATATGTTGATCTTCAAGGTGTGTATAATCTCCGGCAGCCGATCCAATGACGCATCCAATTCTGTCTCTGTCTTCATTATTCAGATCCAGTCCCGCATCCCTCACGGCCTCAATTGCTGCACTTGAAGCCATTTGGGATACCCTGGCCATTTTACGCGATTCTTTACGATCAAAATAATCCTCCGGTTTATATGATATTACTTCGGAACCGATCTGACTTTTATGGCCATCAGGATCGAAAGCCTGAATTCTTTTAATTCCCGACTTACCTGTTATAAGTGAATTCCAGAAATCAACACGATTACAACCAATGGAGGTAAATACTCCAATGCCAGTGACTACAACTGCTCTATTTTTATCCATGACTGGTATGATTTCTCAGTGATAAACTGAAGTTTCGGGCTAAAGATACAAACATTTGCTTTTGCCCCTTTCCACCGTCTACCGCTCATGCAAAAACAAAAGAGCCATTTATAAAAACTAATTATTATGTTTTATATCTTAACGGTCAGGTATATCGTAGAGAGACCAGTATCCGTGACCAGCAGATATTCCAATCCCGATTATAATTATTCAATATCAGGGTTTGAATGTAAATTAGTATGATGAAAGAACGCAAACCGAACAGATTGCAAGGATATGATTATTCGTCGGATAATTTATATTTCGTAACATCATGCGTTCACAACAGGATTTGTTGTTTCGGCGAAATCGTTTCTGATAATCCCGCATCGTCCGTACGATTAAACGAATGGGGCACAATCGCCCAAAAACAATGGTATTGGTTGCAGGAACAATATCCCTACATTGTTTTACATGCATTTGTTGTAATGCCAAATCACATTCATGGAATAATTGAAATTAACCGTAACATTGTAGGGACAGGTCGCGACCTGTCCCTACATTCGCATGGCAACGGTCATTTTATGAAAATATCATTCGCGATGAAAAATCT
>DAIUKI010000302.1:0-4166 GCA_036848255.1 Bacteroidales bacterium
ATGAATATATTATTCTTCTTTAAATAGTTTAACCTTCAATGCTGAAGGTCCCTTGGGTCCTTTGCCTATTTCAAAAACGACAACATTATTTTCCTTTATGGGTTCCAGCAGGTTATTCGCATGAACAAAAACACTCTGATTCGATGACAGGTCGCGTATAAAACCAAATCCTTTCGAATCATTGAAGAAAGTAACGACTCCTTTGCGTACGAAATCCGGAGCCGATTCGGGATTGTTCCTTGTTATCTTTAGTTCGATATTCTCTGCAACGACAACGGTTTTTTTCTTATCAGGATCGGGAGGAGTTGAAGAAATCTTTCCAAATTCGTCGACATAGGCAATCATATCATCAAAATTGCTCTTTTTTCCCTCACTTTTTTTCCTGGCACGTTTTTGTTCTTTTTCTTTTCTCTTTTTCTCGTTCTTGCTTCTAACTTCCTTCTTTCCGAATGTTTCCTGTGATCTTCCCATAAATTTTTTTTTGTTTGCAAAGGTACAATAAAATCCCGGGAAATGAACCTCCTTAACATCTCAATCTGAACTCCGTATTAATAACTGGGCAGGATATATATTTCAAGGTTGACTATTAATCCTCTGTAAAAATTTATTTTCTGCTTTTTTAATGATATTTTTGATATGATATTATGATTATTTTATTCCATTCTGTTACCAACCTTAAAACTCAATCAATGAAAAAGATTCTTTTCCTCTTTACCGCAATTATGTTTTCTGCGGCAGCAATTGCTCAGACCCCTGATTTTGCAGGCTCATGGAAGCTTAACGGCGAAAAAAGCAAGCTTAATGCTGAATTCTCCTTTGCTCCCAAAGATATTATTATTACCCAGGCCGGAAATGATATGACAGTTGAAAAACACTCCAGCTTCCAGGACCAGGAATTCGTAACTAACGATAAGCTGACCCTCGATGGTAAAGAATGTACAAATCCGGGATTTCAGGATACTCAGAAAAAGTCCACCTGCAACTGGTCCGATGATAAGACCTCCCTCAAGGTCATTTCGAAAATATCGATCGGCGACGGAGACATGACAATCACAGAAGTTTATAAAAAGGATGGAGGCAACCTGATCATTGAATCCCTATCCTCATCATCGTTCGGTGACATGAATGAGACCATGGTCTACGACAAGAAATAGAAATAAAGAAATAACACTCAGTTTCCTTTGAATTACAGGAATAGCAAAATGTTCCAAGGTGCTGGTTGCTTGTTGCTGGTTGCTTGTTGATAAGGTGTATAACCCAACAACCAGGAACCAGGAACCAGGAACCAGGAGAACCTGATCTAACCTAGCAACAGTTTCACTTTAGCAGAAATCTCTTTGCCGTCGGCTTTACCGGCAAGCTCTTTCATTGCCGGCCCCATTACCTTGCCAAGATCGGAAGGTGATTTGGCTTCGACACGGTCAATTATCGACCTGACTATTTCAGTAAGCTCCTTATCACTTATTTTTGCAGGCAGGTATTTCTCAAGAACATCCGCTTCCGTTGTCTCTTTCTCATAAAGATCGGGCCTGTTGTTATCCTTGTATATTTGTGCTGATTCCCTTCTTTGTTTTACCAGCTTTTGAATGATCTTTATTTCTTCTTCCGATGTAAGGAGGCTGTCGGAACCTTTTTCGGAATGCGCCAGGAGGAATGCGGTTTTTGCGGCCCTGATCGCCTCAAGGCTGACTTTATCCTTTGCTTTCATGGCTGTGATAAGATCAGCTGAAATTTTCTCAGTAAGTGACATGTTCTTTTAATTTATTGAATGTTATAATATTTGAATTTCCCATCGTTTGTCGTGTATCGTGTGCCCGTTTCTATTTTGAAAACTGGAGTTCGGTAAGGGTTTTGTAAAGGCCATTCTCATTCGATAGCAGCTCGGCATGAGTTCCCTGCTCGACGATCCTGCCGCTTTCAAGGACTATGATCTTATCAGCTTTGCGGACAGTTGCCAGCCGGTGGGCGATTACAACAGATGTCCTTCCCTTCATCAGCTTTTCAAGAGCTTCCTGAACAAGCCTTTCCGATTCAGAGTCAAGCGATGATGTTGCTTCATCAAGGATGAGTATTGTGGGATTTTTAAGTACGGCACGTGCTATGGCGATACGCTGACGCTGGCCCCCTGAAAGCTGTACCCCGCGCTCACCGACAACTGTATTCAGCTTGTCGGGAAACGATTGGATGAAATCCCATGCATTTGCCTGGATTGCGGCATCAATTATCTCCCGTTCGTCTGCCCCCGGCTTCCCGTAGGAAATGTTTTCCTTTATGGTGCCACCAAACAGGAAGACATCCTGCATCACTATCGCCATCTGCTTCCTGACTGAGGTTATCGGGAAGCTCCGGCTGTCGCGGCCGTCAAAGAGGATCGTACCTCTTGCCGGCTCATAAAATCTCAACAGTAATGAAACGAGTGTAGATTTACCTGCACCGCTCGGCCCGACAAAGGCGATCTCCTGTCCGGGCTCTATGCTGAAAGTTAAGTCCTTCAATACCGTTATTTCATCCCGTGAAGGATACCTGAAATCGACATGGTCGAAAATTATCTGGCCGTGAAGCAGGTTGTCCGGATCCGGGACATTTGCCTTGTCAAGATTTTCAGTTGGTTCATCAAGGATCAGCAATAGCTTTTCGGCTGCGCCGATTGTTCTTTGCAGCCTGGTATAAACACCGGCCATTCCTGCTATGTTCCCAGCAATGAAACCGGAATAAATAACAAACGAAAATAATTGTCCGGCCTCCATCTGTCCCCTGGCTATAAGAATTGCTCCGCGCCAGATCACCAGCCCCATTGCAATGAAAAATGCAAGAACAATGAAAGAGAGAGCTGCCTGGTATTTTCCTCCCTTTATGCCCGCCCTGGCCACCTCATCGGTTTTTTCGCGATAACGGTCCATCTCAAATAATTCATTTGTAAAGGCTTTCACATTCTGTATTCCCTGCAGGGTCTCTTCCACAATTGTATTTGACTCGGCGACATACGACTGGGCCTTCCTGGAATAACGGCGTACGGCTCTTCCTGAAAAGAAGGCCAGAAGCGCCATGGGAGGCACAACTGCCAGCATGAAAAGAGTAAGCTTGAAGGAGCTTATCATCATGAATGTCATTGCTCCTGCAATAACGAGTATCTGCGACAGAAGATCCGCAAGGGTTTCAGTAAGTGAGTGCTGAAGGATGGAAATATCGGCCGAAATGCGGCTATTCAGCTCACCCACCCTTCTTTCAGAAAAAAACGACATCGGGAGCTTAATGAGGTGATTGTAAATATGCTGCCTGATCGATGCCAGCGTTTTCTCGGTCACAGTCACAAAGATCCTTGTACGGAAGTAAGAAAATACAGCCTGTACCACTACAATAGCAAGCAATATGAGCCCCGTACGGCTTATTTCGCTTATGACCTTTTCCTTGTTCGCAATGTCCACCATGTTCCCAAGGTATTTCGGGAACAGAAGGCTTGCACCGCTCGATATCAACAGGAAAACCATCCCCAGTGAAAATATCCAGCGATATGGTTTAAGAAACCGGTATAATTTCAACAGTTCTTTTATACCGCTTCCCGCTTTCTTCTTCTCCTCAACCTGCATAATAGAACAATTTTGTTCAAAACATACAAATATCGGAATAAATCAGCCTGCCCGTATTTTGGAACAAAAGAAAAGTCTTTCCGTAATAATGGAAAGACTTCTCCTCCTAATTGAACCTATTACTAACCCTAACCTGAAAAAACCTAAAACCCTATTGAATATTTTGTTTATAACCTTTTATAATGCATGAGATTTCCTATAGTCCAGACCTATGGTTTCTTCGAATTCCCTTATGAACCTCATATAAAATGGTAAATATTGCTCCTGTTCAAAAAAATTGTGAATCTCGTTAATGTTCGACGGAATGTCTTCAAAATTATTTTCCGGGGTTGATTTTTTCAGCTCTGGTTTTGCAAAATCGATCCGTTCGCCATTGATCCGGTTATAAAAATGCCAGCCTTTTCTCTTATGTGTCTTCAGAATTTCACCGCCAAAAATGTCAAATATCAGCTGCGAGATCACACTGCTTTTATTAATTGCAGTTTTATCGGGAGTCAATTCAGGACTTTTATCAAATCTCCAGGCACGGTTAAGAGCTGTCTGAATAACCATTTTATCTGTCATGATCTATTGTCTCCG
>DAIUKI010000303.1:0-4166 GCA_036848255.1 Bacteroidales bacterium
GCATATTCGGAAGTGAAAGTGATGGTCCTGCAAGCAGAAGTGCAAGTGCGGGGCCTTTACCCATACCCGATGCGATCAATCCCTGCAGAATTGGAACTTCAGTCAGGGTTGCGAAATACATGAATGCACCGACAATTGATGCAAAAAAGTTGGAAAAGATCGAATTGCCTCCGACAAGAGCAGATATCCATTCATTTGGTATCACTCCTGCAATGGTCTTCCCGTCATGAGTCGACCCGAGCAGGAAACCGGCGGTAACCACACCAATAGCAAGTAACGGGAGAATCTGTTTGGCAAAATCCCATGTTGCAATTGTCCAGGCTTTGTTTTCTTCATCGACTTTGTCAAAGATTGTGACAACACTCAATGCAATAATTCCGACGAGCATTGGTACAAGAGGCCGCAGTTTATCATTTTCAATAAAGTTATTTGACACAATTACCGATGCAATTACAACAATTGCAGCACCAAGCACCCATTGCCATTTGATCTTAAGTATTTTAATAAGCGAGTAGCTCAAGACAAGACTGAAGAAGCCGGTGATCCACCATTTATAGTGCCATAAATAGTACCATGTACTTATGGTATCTCCCTCGTTAGGTCTTCCCCAGTTGGCAAAGACAAGAATGAGAACGAGGCTGAAAAAATGCAGTGATGTCTGCCACATCGGTCTCTTCTCCGGCGGGGGAACAATATTCATCTGTTCTTCCTTTTTTACTTTTTCTTCCTTCCGGTAAATAAATGCCATAATCAAGCCAATTATAACACTGAAAGAAACGGCTCCGATTGTCCTGGCAACTCCCATTTCGAAGCCAAGGATCCTGGCAGTAAGTATTATCGCCAGAATATTTATTGCGGGTCCTGAATAAAGAAATGCAATTGCGGGTCCCAGACCAGCACCTCTTTTGTGAATGCTTGAAAATAAAGGAAGGATTGTACATGAACATACAGCCAGTATTGTTCCTGACACAGCTGCTACAGTATATGCTACCCATTTTTTAGCCTGTGCTCCAAAATACTTAATTACAGATGCCTGACTTACGAATACCGATATCACTCCTGCAATAAAAAACGCTGGAAGGAGACATAGAATAACATGTTCCTGTGCATACCATTTTACAAGGTCGAGGGTTGCTGCTATGGCAGTGTTAAAACGGGCGCTTTCAATAGGAAGAAAAAATGCAAATGCGAAAACTGTGGCAATCCATCCAAGTATTTTTAATTCTTTTTTGAGTTCCATTTTAATTTGAAAATTTGAAAATGAGATAATTTGAAAATTGTTATTCAGGATATTATTTCGTAAAATAACGAAATAAATTATTAAAAAAATTACAGATAAACCTTTATTATGTAGTAAATCCCGACAGCGATGAACAGAACTGCTATAATGCGTCTGAACCAGAGTTCAAACGATTTGATCTTTTTATAAACATTCCCGATCCCTGAAACTGTATAAGCAAGTACCCATGCGATAATTATCACAGGAATTCCAGTTGCCACCGCAAAGATGACAGGGAGGTAAAGTCCTGAGGCACTTGAAACAGTAAGGGGAACAAGAATCCCGAAATAAAGCACGCCGCTGTATGGGCAGAATGCAAGCGCAAAAAGCAAACCAAGGAGTAATGCATCAAAATACCCCCACTTCGTTTTTTCCTGCATCCCTGATGTAAGTCTGCTGAATCCCGGGAATTTTATTTTGATTATATCGAGCATGAATAACCCTATCATAATCAGCAACGGACCAACAATCTTTTCACCATAACGTTGAAAGAAGCCGCCAAACTTTAACTGGTCAGCACCGAGGAAGATTATTAATGCGATTGCAGTGTAAGTGATTGCCCTGCCGAGAGTGTAGATCAAGCCGTTAATGAATACTCTGTTACGGTTTTCAATATCTCTGCTTATAAATCCAATGGCAGTAATGTTTGTGGCGAGCGGACAGGGACTTATTGCAGTCATCAGACCCAGCAACAATGCCGTTAACCACGGCATTGTGCTGTTTTCCAATAAATTTGTAAGAAATTCCATTCGTTTATCTGGCCAGGAGACCATCAACTTTCTCGTTGATTATCTCTTTGAATTTCTCAGGTTTGACAACTGCGTACATGAAACCTTCATTGGTTAGGTTGATCTTCTTATCACCTTTTACAATAAGCAGGGTCTGACCTGAAACACCAAGTTTGTCTGCAAGAGGCTTATTGGGTGCTTCTTCAAGGTTAACAGACTGAAACGTTATTAATCCCTGCTTAAACTGGTTTGGATAAAGAGTTTCAAGATTTTCTTTCGCATTGGCTTCAATTGTTTTGCAGGTTGTACAACGTGCCGTGAAGTGAAAGTAGTAAGCTTCAATTTTATCGGAGTTATTGTCAGAAGCTTTTGCCTGTTTATTTGATGGCTGTGAAGTACATGCAATGACCGGAGCAAACAATAAAATGGCAATAATTAATCTGAAAGTTTTCATAGTTTCTGATTTATTGATTTTTAAGAAGTATTTCTTTTACCTGATTTAGAGTTGGTACTTGTCCGCTGAGTACTACTTTCCCATTAATAACAAGAACTGGTGTATGCATTACATTGTATTCCATTATCTTAACGATATCTTCAACTTTTTCTATTGTTGCTGTAATACCTGCTTCTGTAACTGCTTCCCGGGTCACTTTTTCAAGGGTTTTGCATTTCGGGCATCCGGCACCTAATATTTTTATTTCCATGTTTAATTTGAAAATTTGAAAATGAGTTAATTTGAAAATTATTACTTTTATTGGTGACCTGAATTATCGTGTATTTCACAGCTCACCTCTGCGGTTTCACTCTGGTTAAGAAATGAAGTAAAAAGCTGTTTCGCTTCTTCCCAGTTTTTCCTGTTGATACAGTATTTAATATAAGGAGGATTAATTTCTCCCTGTATCAATCCTGCATATTTCAACTCCTTAAGATGTTGTGAAAGGGTAGATCTGCCAACCGGCAGTTCTTCAACCAGGTCACCGCTGTAACAACAGGAGTCCATTTTTGACAGCTTTTGAAGAATATAAACTCTTACCGGGTGACTCAGAGCCTTTGAAAATCGGGCTATTTGCTGCACCTCATTAGTAAACTCCAATTTGCCTGACATTATTATGAATATTTTATTTTGATGTTTCGCAAATATACGAAATGTATTTATATATTTGCATGAAAATGGAAGATAATAATGTTTTTTTTGAAATTGGAGGTCTATGGTTCCTGGGTGGGAGTATATACGAAACCCTGGGCTTTTAGCCCTTGGTTGAGGATTCCGAAGGTCTGCAAGGTAATTTTACCCCGGCGAATCAGGACTAAAGTCCGTGCTGAGAGAGCATGCGAAACCCCAGGCTTAAGCCTGGGGTTGAAGAGTCTATCTATATGCCAGGGGCTTTAGCCCCGGAAATTATAATGGTAAATGGTTTAAATAAATGATATTTAATATGAAGATCCTAATACTATGTACAGGAAACAGCTGCCGCAGTCAGATGGCACATGGCTTCCTGCAGAGTTTCGACGAAAAAATCATTGTCCATTCAGCTGGTACAGAACCGGCAAAACAGATAAATCCAAGGGCAGTCATGGTGATGAAGGAAGCAGGTATTGATATCAGTCATCACAACCCTAAGCTTGTTGATCTATATCTATCCGAAGAATGGGATTTTGTAATTACTGTCTGTGATCATGCCAATGAAACATGCCCTCTGTTCATGGGTAAAGTGAAACACAGATTGCATATAGGCTTCGAAGATCCATCAAAAGCCACTGGTTCGGAAGAATTCATAATGAGTGAATTCAGAAGAATCAGAGATCAGATAAAAAATGTATTTCATAATTTTTATTACGCGGATATCAAACCACTTTTAAAATGAAAAAAGCAGAAAAGGCAGTTGATTACTTTCGCAATAAGTTCAACTGCTCACAATCAGTCTTTACAGTTTTTAGTACTGAGTACGGTTATTCTGAAAACGATTCACTCAAAGTCTCATGTGCATTCGGCGGTGGTATGGGACGGCAGCAGCTTACTTGTGGGGCAGTTACCGGAGCTCTTATGGCAATTGGATTAATGTATGGGAAAGGAATTGGTGATCCGGAGGAAAATAAGCAGGTGACTTATTCAAAGACCAGGGAATTCTTTGAAGAGTTCATAAAGATCCATGGCTCAA
>DAIUKI010000304.1:0-4162 GCA_036848255.1 Bacteroidales bacterium
ATTCGAAAACCATATTGATAAAGATGAATTTATATTAAAAGTTAAAATAACAGTCAGCAATTTAATCAGTTATATAAACCAACCTAATCCCTGATCCTCATGAAATCAATACTGAAGTTTTTAGTTATCGCATCTTTGCTGAGCCTTACGATTAGCGCTCAAGGCCAGATTAAGGTAGATCTTAAGAGAAAGATCAATTCCAAAGTTAACCAGAGAGTCAATCAGCGTACTGACCAGGCCATTGACAAAGGATTGGATGCTGTTGAAGATGATATAAAGAATAGTTCGAAAAAGACGGATGAACCCAACCAGGCAAATGATACCCAGAAAGCCCAGGAAAGCAAAAAAGAGGGAGCGGCTGATGGAGATACAGGAAATAAGACGGCAGGACAGGAGCAAACCCAACTTCAGTCATATTCAAAATACGACTTTATACCTGGAGAAAACGTGATTTTTTTCGAGGATTTCAGCCAGGATGCAGTAGGTGATTTCCCGGCCTTATGGAATACCAACGGATCTGCAGAAGTGGTTACTAATAACTTATATCCGGGCAACTGGATGAAATTTGTAATGGATCAGTGTGTTTGGACTGATGAACTTCTGAAACTTCCGGAAAACTATACAATAGAGTATGATATAATCCCGATAGGTGGGCTTGAGGGACCAGGGATGTCAGGCTGGCATATGAGACTGATGCAGGCTAAAAATGCAAAAGCCTGGGACTCCGGCTCTGCTCCCGGAAACGGAGGATTTCATTTCCAGGTCGAATACTTCGGGCGGCCAAGTTATAATACATGGTTTTATGGAGAAGAATGTAGTCCTTCCAACCTGACCGGTTATATTGATGGAGAGAATCTTAAGGAAAAGATTAACCAGAAATACCATATTGCTATATGGGTTCAGAAAACCAGGATACGTTTGTACCAGGATCAGAATAAGATCATTGATCTGCCACGGGCATTCCCGACCGGCTGTGTAAAGCCCGACAGAATTCGTTTTGAATATGGTGCGGCAATGATAAGTAATATACGCATTGCAGTTGGTGCCCCCGATATGCGGAATAAACTGATGACCGAGGGCAAACTGGTTACATACGGAATCTATTTCGATGTGAACAAAGATGTTGTGAAACCAGAGTCTTACGGGACACTTAAGGAAATTTCCACGATCCTGAACGAAGTGCCGGATGTAAAAGTCAAAATTACCGGATTTACTGACAGCGATGGTGCCGATGCTGCCAATCTCGACCTTTCAAAACGTCGTGCTGCATCTGTTAAAAACGAACTGGTCAAATCGTTCGGGGTAAACGGCGACCGCCTTGTAACTGACGGCATGGGTGAGGGCCAGCCTGTTGCACCAAATGACACACCTGCCAATAAGGCACTTAACCGAAGAGTGGAATTCTTAAAGCTTTGATTGTACAATTTCGTAACTTTATACATTAAACCATAAAATTCAGCATTATGAAAACAAGAATTTTGATATTTCTGACCTCGTTATTGATTGCAGGTTCCGGCATTTCAAATGCACAGGTTGGAGTTCTGAGAAGAGCTTTAAATAAGCAAATTGGAAAGGAAATTGATACTGCTGTAAATAAAAATGCCCAGGAAAATAGCGGTACTAAATCAACAGGCCGCGGACTCCTTGGCGGGAAAATTGACATCAAATACGAAGATGAATACCTTTTTACCGGCAGGATATATATGGTGATGGAGACTTATGATAAAAAGGATGTATCTAAGTCAGATTATTATACCTATTTCAATGCCAATACATTAAATGCCGGGATGGAGGTAACAATTACGAATCCTGAAAAAGGTGAATCTGCTTTGCCAACTCAGTTTATTTTTGATAATGATAACAAATGTTTCCTGATGCTTGTTGAAGGAGAAGACTCAAAAACCGGAATTATCTCTACCATACCTGATGATTCAACACTGGCAGCACAGACAGAAAATCAGAAAACAAAAGAGACGAAACCGGCAACTATCACCAAGACGGGTAATACACGAATGATCGCCGGATACAAATGTGACGAATACAAGGTAGTTGAACCTGATGAAGATGGCTATTCAAATGTCTGGATGACAAAAGATGTTAAAATTAAAGCCGATAAAAAGAACTGGGGAAAAAGCGGTATGCCGACTTATTATAATTATCCAGGGTTTGAAGATGCTTTAATGCTGGCTACGGAGGTGTATAATAAAGACAACAAACTCGAAATGAAAATGGAGACAAAAGAAATAAATGATAAATTTAAGCATTCTATGTCTACTGCAGGCTATACTTTTATGAAAATGAATTTCGGACAGGCTGGAAGGAAGTAACCTGTCTTGATTGGATGAGGTTTGCTTCGTCGCGGAGTTTACCCCGAACAGCGGGGCTCCTCGCAATGACCCTGCCCTTTTGCAGCATTAGTTTTTTGGCTCTAAAACAATCTGACTTGTGTCCAGTGTCATTGCGAGGAGCCACGCGGAGCGTGACGACGAAGCAATCCCCTGCAAAACTAATTGATTATACCTTCTTCAGCTTCGCAAACCTTAATAACAGTTTCTTTTTTCCGTCACTTTCAAAATCAACGGTGGCTGTTGTATTTGGAGCTTCCCCTTCGATGCTGGTAATAATTCCCAAACCAAATCTTTCGTGCTGGACACGGTCCCCTTCGGTGAGTTCACCCGAACCATTTCCGTTAAAAGATACCAAAGGTCCAGTGGCTGCAACACCAACTTTTTTGAACCTTGAAGGTGTAGTATAATGAGGAGGATCCTCCCTGATTGCCCGGGATTTGTCTCCGGTATTGTTTCTGGCAGAGAATGGTTTGCCTCCCGTCTGGGGATAATCGAGGAACTCATGGTCCATCTCTCTCAGGAACCGGCTCGGTCCACTTCTTTCGAGGTTGCCCCATTTATACCTGTTCAGGGCATAGCTGAGGGTAACCATCTTGCCGGCCCGGGTAACAGCCACATAGAAGAGTCTCCTCTCTTCCTCGAGTTCCCTGGGATTGCCGGCTGACATTGGAGAGGGAAAGAGGGTGTCTTCCATGCCGGCAACGTAAACATGCCTGAATTCAAGTCCCTTAGCCGAGTGCATCGTCATAAGGGTCACCTTATCCTTGTCTTCTGCCTTTTCATTATCCTGGTCGGTGAGCAATGATACATTGGCAAGATAAGCTTCAAGGGTTGAAGGTTCTCCATTAGTCTCAGCCGACTCGGTGAAAATTTTTATTCCGTTAAGAAGCTCTTCAAGGTTTTCATACCTGCTTACCTCCTCAGGCGATTTACCTTCCCTCAGTTCCTTCATTATACCGGATCCCATCGCGACCTCCCTTGCTTTCGAATAGGCATCTGTTTCGCCTGTATTTACTCTGAAAGCATTTATAATATCTGTATATGCTGTTATTTTTTTAACAGTGCCTGAATTAAAATGATCTGTGTAACCGGTGATTTCTGAAATAACCTGCCATGGATTGGCACCCGACTGTTCGGCAATTTCAAAAAGTTTCTGTACCGAGGTATCGCCAAGTCCCCTTTTGGGATAATTGATTGTTCTTTTCAATGCTTCTTCGTCCTCAGGATTGATTACCATCCTGAAATAAGCAAGGATGTCCTTTATCTCTTTCCGCTCATAAAATGAGAGTCCGCCATATATTTTATAAGGTATGTTCTTTTTCCTGAGGGTCTCCTCAAATATCCTCGATTGGGCATTTGTCCGGTAAAGGATCGCAAAATCCGACCAGTTCAGCTGCCTTGAGTATCTTTTATCGAAAATATCAGATGAGATGTTGAATCCCTCTTCAGTATCGGTAAGAGCCTGCATGACCTGGATCCTTTCGCCGGGTTCATTTTTTGAAAATACAATTTTGTGGATCTGTCCCTCATTATTTGCAATAATAGCATTTGCAGCATTTACTATGGTCTGTGTCGACCTGTAATTCTGCTCGAGCTTGAACAGCTGGTAATCGGTGTAATCGTTCTTGAATTCGAGCATGTTCTCAATACGCGCACCGCGGAACGAGTAAATGCTCTGAGCATCATCGCCGACAACGCAGATGTTCTTACGGGCCGCCGCCAGTTTCTTGATTATAAGGTATTGTGAATAGTTTGTATCCTGATACTCATCCACCAGGATATAATGAAATTTCTCCTGATAGGAGGCAAGGACA
>DAIUKI010000305.1:0-4155 GCA_036848255.1 Bacteroidales bacterium
AAAGGCACAGGGAAAATAGTACCTCCTTACCGTAAATCAGGGAGTATAAACTTCTGGAAAATAAAAACCCCGTAATATAAATTGCGGGGGTTTTTTTTATCTGAATAGATTTTATCTGCGGCCTGAACCAGCTCCCGTATTCATTCTTATGCTGCTTCTCTGTGAAGCGTTCATTCCAGCTGCACTGTTCCTTGCTGATGAACGTACCTGTGAGTTGTTCATCTTATTGACCGCTGAAGCCTGATTAGTTTTGGCGTGTGTTTTCAGTTGTGCACGATCCTGAACTGAGGTCTTGTCCCTTGCCTGAGTCCTTGTCATAGTACCTGCCTGAGTTTTGGTCCCGGTATTGGTTTGTGTCTGAACCTGATTCTGAACCTGGGTTTGATTCTGGGTTTGTGTCTGGGTTTGTGTCTGGTTCTGAACCTGGGTTTGATTCTGGGTCTGAGCAGGAGTTTCTGTCTGATTCTGAATCTGCGTCTGATCCTGAACCTGGGTCTGATCCTGGACCTGTGTTTCGGTAGCGGTCTGAACTGTTGTCTGGTTCTGCGACTTGTTCTGCGTCTGAGTCTGTTTTCCGTTCTGGGCCATCAGCCCGGCACTAATCATCAGTACGATAGCTGTTAAAAAAATTGTCCTTTTCATTTTCTTTATTATTTGGTTATTAATCTTCAACCCGACAAATCTAACCCTGTGAAGATGAATTTATAATGAATTTTCAGGGGAGAATGAAAAGAATATAGCAGATTCCGGGAAGGAAATAATAATAACCCGAACCAAAAAGCCCTGTAAACAATTGCTTTACAGGGCTTTTTGTATTCAGATATCCTGGTTTCAATCCATCTCCTTGGCTATTGCCATTGCAGCTATCGTACCATCGGCAACGGCTGTTGTGATCTGACGGTATTTTTTGCTGATCACATCCCCCACCGCATAAACCCCTGAAACACTTGTAAGCATGTCTTCGTTGGTTTTGATGTAACCCCACTGATCTAGTTCAAGCTTATCCCTGAACAACGAAATGTTAGGCTTCATTCCGATAAAGATGAAGACTCCGTCAGCTGATAATTTCTGACGCTGCCCGGTTTTAACATTTTCAACTTCGGTAATTATCCTGTCGCCTTCCTTAATAAATGCCCTCGGTTCGGAATCGAACACAATATTTATCTTCGGATTGCTTAATACTTTGTCCTGAGCCTGCTTATTTGCAGTAAGCTTATCAAACTGGTGAACCATAGTCAGTTTGCTAACGAACCTTGTAATATATTCCGACTCCTCAACCGCAGAATTTCCTCCTCCGATAACGATCACATCCTTATCGTTATAATATTTGGCATCACATGTGGCGCAGTAGGAGATTCCCTTGCCTTTAAGTTCCTTTTCTCCAGGTGCTCCTGTGAGATTGGGTGTGGTCCCGGTGGCAATAATTATTCTTTTTGCCCTGACTGTTTCATACTCGTCAATAACGACTTCCTTCTTTTCAAGATCGACACTTGTAACATCGACCGCTACCTTGTAAATGGTGCCGCAGAGCTTTGTCTGTTCACTCATGTTGTGCGAAAGCAAATATCCCGCCTGGGGTTCTATAAAACCGGGATAGTTCGACACTTCATGGGTAGTCGATACGTGTCCCCCTGGCAGGGCAATGTCGATAAGCACGGTGTTTATTTTCGACTGGCAGAGATATAAACCGGCTGTAAGTCCTCCTGGTCCGGCACCAAGAATTATAACATCAAATTCCGAGACGGATTGCTTTATCTGCGACCTGATTTCTTCCACCCTGCCGGCCGTCAGCATGTTGTTGAGGTTCCGGATTATTTCGCTTCTTTTTATCCCTCCGGTTAACCTCGGGGCAACCTCCTGACCATCATTATAGAAAAGCAGAGTGGGAGATGATTTAACCCCAAGTTTTTCGGCAAGCTCACGGTTACCCTGGCGGTATATCTTCATGAACTTCATGTCGTTTCCGTAAAGATGCGACAAGTCTTCAAATTTAGTGGCAAGCGCTTCACAGGGAGGACATTCTGTCGAATAAAAATCGAGGATTACCCTGCCGGACTGCAATACTTCTTTTTCGAATTCTGATGAATTAATTTCTTTCATTTGATTGATAATTTCTGTTTGTTATGCACCTACCCCGATAGCTATAGGGACCCCCAAAGGGACTTTTTGATCTACTGATGTTTATAAAGCCCCCCTTGGGGGGTTGGGGGGTAAATCTCAGCTTTTTCAACGGCCCCCAGGAAGATTTATTAAAAATACGCTTTAAATCCTATTTCCATTAACTCCTTTACCGGTCTGCAATCGGATGAGCAGATTGATCCGGTCCTGTTTTTTGCCACCGATCCGCAGCCCCCGCCGCATGCAAGCTGAACCGAACAGTTACTGCATTCAGGAATCGATGTAACATCGCGTGATACCCACCGTTCAACGACATCCTCCTTCAGGGAAACTTCCGGATAAAATGTTCCCAGCGACTCATCAGCTTTACCAACCGTGGCTGTACATGAATAAATCCTTCCGGTATAATCGAAGGCCCATTCAGTTTTACAGGCGGGACATGAATCAAAAAGCGATTCGGGAAGTTCACCGTTTTCAGCGAGAAACTTTGAAACAGAATATGCCGGTTTATAGAACTCAGTAATATGAGGATGAGCCTTTGTCTTCTCAAATATACTTTCATAAAGGGATATCCTGTCAAAAAGCCTTTCCGGAGACGACTGGCAATGATGCAATTCATAATTCCTGCCTATCTGGGTTTTAAAATAGCTGCTTTTTGTCCAGCCATTGACAATTGTAAACTGGGCCAGACCCGGCAGGCTCTCAATATTATCCCTGTCAATCACCATTCGCAGGTTAATATCAATTTTTTCGTTAAGGCAGGCATCGATTCCCTTCACAATATTTTTGAATGTACCTTGTCCCCCTTTGAGGAACCTCCTTTTATTATGAACCTGTTCCATTCCATCCAGGGTCACCTGGATCTCCCTGATCTTTCCTTTTCTTAAAATGGGAATATACTCTTCGAGGTGGTATCCGTTGGTGACAAAACAAAGTGAAAGATCAGCTTCAACAGACTTTTCGATGATGTAAGCGATCAGGTCTTTTTGTTTCGGACTGTTAAGCAATGGCTCTCCGCCGAATATCGTAATGTATTTCCTGCGGGCTGAGAATTTATTTTTCACATAACCGAAAAAGGCATCAATTACATCTTTATTCAGCTGATTCGCCGGATTATCATATTGGTCCTGGTAACAATACGGGCATGCGAAGTTGCAGCTGTAATTTGTTACAAAGAATATCTGGATCTCATCCTTTTCACGAGAATCGACAAAATCGAGATATTTCCGGCGGAATTCCTTTTTTTCAGCAGATTCATCTGCTAAGTAACCTTTTTCAGCCAGATCATCGAGAAACTTCTTATCCGTTAAAATTTCTCCCTTCCTCAAAGCCTCAACCTTCCTGGCATCAGACATGTCAAGTATGTCAGCGTTTCCCGAAAGGGGGTTTACGATGAAATAATTTTCAGAATCCCTGATTTTTGAAAAGATATTGAATCTTGAGTATTTCATTTAACTTTTTAGTCGTGACAACCGGCAATGGTTTTGGAAATTTTTGCACAACACTGGGCCACTTTGGCTTTTACTTTATTTGCTTTGTTCTTAATAAGGCTTTTCATTTAGCTTAAAAATTATTTGATTAATAAAATTTCATTTATTGCTTTAACTAAATTTTCTTTGGGGAGTGCACCCATTGTCATCTGCGGCTTCCCTTTAGCTGGAATAAACAGCAGTGTCGGTAAATTGGTTATCCCAAGTGCTTGCGCAAGAGTCGTTTCCTTATCTGTATCGACTTTATAAACATCGATCCGGCCTGCATATTCCTTAGCGATTTCTTCGACAAGCGGCGATAACTGCCGGCAGGGAGGGCACCAATCAGCATAAAAATCAATTATTGCAGGTTTGCTCCCCTCAAATTTCCATTCTTTGTTTGCCTCATAATTGAAAACCATTTTCTTAAAAGTTTCATTTGTCATCTGGACAACCTGGTTATTGCCAGATTTTGCTGCTATTGGTTCACCAGCCGGTTTGTCAGCCTTGCACTCATTGAAAACCAAAGTAAGCATAATTATTAAAAGGAAAATATACTTTTTCATTA
>DAIUKI010000306.1:0-4150 GCA_036848255.1 Bacteroidales bacterium
TCGTAGTAGGGGCGTTGCATGCAACGCCCCTACAATTACGATTCCAGGATAATTTTCAACCTGTCGCAAAGATCCTTCAATCCCTCCGGTGTATCGCCCCCCGGCATTTCTATGCTTGTCCATCCCTGATAGCCAATTTCATCAAGCGCCGTCATAACTGCGGTCCAGTTTACATCGCCTTCACGGAGTTTGACTTTGAAACCAGCTGATTTGCCCTGTGTATCAGCAATTTTGCGGCTGTACTCCTTGATGTGGATCTTGGCTATTCTTTTTCCAAGAATCCTTATCCACTGCTCGGGCCATCCGTAGGCCAGTATGTTGCCGCAATCAAAATATGCACCGACCCACTGACTTTGAAATTGATCTATATATCTGACTGCTTCCATCGGACTCAGCAGGAAATTATTCCAGACATTCTCAACAGCGATCTTTATTTTTAATTTTTCGGCAAAAGGGAGAGCCTTCCCGATCTCTTCCGAGGAGCGGTTCCAGCACTCATCATAGCTTACCGTGTCATTCACCCTTCCGGGGACGAGCAGCACCGCATCAGCACCAAAGACCCGTGCATCCTCAAGAGCAACTTTCAATGCTTCAACGCCTTCTTCCCTTATTTTAGCATCGGGGCTTGACAAAAGCAGTTTCCAGTGTTTTGAATCACATACGCTGTGAACCTTAAGACCAGTGGCCTCCTTTGCTTTCAACACTTCGTCGCGGCTGAGGTGGCTGTCGACCTCAACACCGTCATAGCCGGCCAACTTTGCAGCCTCGAATTTTTCGAGTACCGTTTTACCAACGCCAATGCTTCCCCACATGATTCCTGTCATGAGGTTTCTTTTTGCATGTGACCCGAAAACCCTTATGCCCGGAAAAGAAGAAGCCGAGACGAATGCCGAAGCCATTGCTGTCTTTTTTGTGAATTGACGTCTGTTCATTTTATGCCAGTTTTGGTTCATTTCCTATTACGGGCGGTACTTCAGGTATACCCGGCACAGGGCCGAATTCATAGGTTTTCGGACCAAGATACAAATCCGAATTCATCACCTCATCCCATGTAACATCCTTTCCAGTATAGGCTGACATGCGTCCCATAATAGTTATCAGTGTTGAATTTATTTGTGCCTCTGCATCGCTGACGGTTTTTCCTGTCCGGATGCCGGTCACAAGATTAATATGTTCCTGAACGTACGGGTCGGTAACTTTCCATGTCTCATCGGTTGATCCTTCCTCAGGGTAAGGATATTTCCATAACTCTTCTCCCTTCAGGTTAAAGATAGTCCCTTTGGCGTTGGCAAAACCTTTCGTACCGACAATGATTTGCTCGGTAATATTGCTGCATCCAGTTATCTGCCTGGCTGCGCAATGGGTGTGCATACCATTGTCATAGATATACTCGATGCTGAAAAAATCATACTGATCACCTGTGACCCTTCTCTGACGTCCACCCCAGCCCACAGCCTTAACAGGGTTCTTGCCAATGTACCAGTTCATCACGTCTACTTCGTGAATGAATTGTTCAACTATATGGTCGCCCGAAACCCAGCAGAAATTGGCCCAGTTACGTAGCATATACTCCATATCCGTCCATCCCGGCTGGCGCTGGACGACCCAAAGCGATCCCCCGTTCCTTGTTATGTGTGCGCTGACAATATCACCGATTTCACCATTTGCCACTCTCCTCCATGTCTCCATAAAATCCTTCTGGACCCGCCGTATTGTTCCGCTAATGATACTTAATCCCTTTTCTTCGGCCCTTTTCGCTGCTACCATTACCTTTCTTGCTCCCACCGGATCAACGGCAATTGGTTTCTCCATGAAAATATGCTTGCCCGCATTTACGGCAGCCTCGACATGGGATGGACGGAAGACTGGTGGTGTGCACAGCAATACAATATCCACGCCAGAATCAATTACTTTCTCAAAAGCGTCGAATCCCAGGAAACAATTTTCATCGGCAACTTCAACATTTCTCTCTGTTTTCAGCTGTGCCCTGCACTGGTCAAGCTTGTCCTTGAAAACATCGCCAAGGGCTGTAATCTGAAGGTTAGGACCGGAATCGAGGAAGTTCACGGCTGCTCCGGTTCCCCTTCCGCCGCAACCGATCAGTCCTGCCTTAAGCGGCTTCCCGTCAGGCGCTTGTGTCAGAAGAACTGGAAGCTCAATTATTTTCTTTTTAGGTTCCCTGCTGCATGAAGAGATCAGACCAGCTGTCCCCAGGGTCCCCAGCGCTGCCAGGGATGTTTTTGCAATGAAACTGCGGCGGCCGAGGCCATCCTTTTTTGTTTCTGTTTCCTTTTTTACTTTTTCCATATCCTGATTTTTTATCAATAGACTTCCAGTTCCTGCCATCCTGCCATTTTTGGGAATTTTGAATGCGGATCTGCCTGGTACCAGTAGCAAACAGACGCAATATCCGATTTCTGGGCCAGGTATCTTCCTCCCTGTCTCCAGCCCAGGTCCTGAATTGTGATCCTGAGATCCTTCTCAAACCTCACAGGATCCATTATGTGCCAGCGATACATTCCAAATCGTTGCATCACGCTGTAATGCCCGTCGCCCTTGATCACCTGATGCAATCCGGAATAGGGAGTGCAAAATTCAGTATAATTTACCTCCTCAACACCATAAGCATTTTTCTTTCTTGTGTCAAAATCATATGAACCGCATATATAGTCTTCGGTTCCCGTACCGCAGATTGTCGGGTATTTGGTGTCCCCGTCAATAAAGAACTTTATTTCACCTTCGCCCCACCATCCATTATTGAAGACACCCCAGGCAAGATAGACACCTACATAATGTCCTCTTCCCTTAATACCATCAACAATTGTAAAATCGGAAGTCACATTGGGATTGAGCCTGCGGTACTGGGCATGAAAATAAGCTGCATCATCCGGTACATCAGTCAGTGTATAATCAATCTGGTAATATAATGTCATAACATCCTGATCGCCCACATTTTCCATTGTCATCCTGCATTTCTTCCTGAAAGGCATTGCCCAGTAACAATTAAAAGCGCTTCCCGGATTAACGCATACTGCTGAAGAAACAAGTGGGGAATATTGTCCCCAGCCCATGCCGAAAAAGTCGCCCACAGGGCATTCGACCGATGGTTCGGTCTCATCATCCCAGTAGATGCGAAGAATTGAATAGCGCCATTTGCCCGCCGGTGTCATCCATATGTGCTGAATAGCTCCCGGACCATCAATTTCTGCCATTGTGAATGTCTCGCCTGGTTTTATCCTGATATACGGATTGACTTTCCAGCCATCCCCCAGGTCACGGGCAGCATTGGACGCATTCGCAATATTTGGCTTGTCCTTGTCCACAAGACGGGCCATACCGGCCTTGCCTTTTTCGCCCGTAAAATTCTCAGGACTTATGGATCGGGATTTGGCATTTGACAACCTGTAAAGGTTTCCCATATTCATATCGAGACCGTTGAATCCCTGCTGGGAAAAGACAAGAAAGGGAACAAGAACAAAGATTAATGAAAGAAAAAGGCATTTTTTCATATTTTCCGTTTTAATGGTTAAGGAATATTTGATCGTATTGGGTTGCCGGCTGATGATTTGGTTAAAATTAATAAAATAACATCATTCACCGGATAAAAAATACGGATATCTTTAAACCGAAGACGGAAGACAGAAGACAGAAGACGGAAGTATTCCATCAGGATCCCCTCCTGGGGGGCCGAGCGTTAAGAAATTAGCCAGTGGCTAATTTTAGCGAGGAGCCAGACTGCAGGGGAGACTTGTGGTGTAGGGGGAGGGGTGGGTTTTTTCATGACGAAAGTATCCTCCCGGGGGGGCGGTGGTGGGTTGAGAAAGATTGGTTCCCACGCTACACGTGGTCGCAACTATTAAGCTTAACGGATTTTAGAAAATATACCTGATTGACAGAGCTCCCCCGTCGCCCCAGAATCCTGAATAACCCGTGAGGTTAAATGCAGGTTTCCAGTCAAGACCTATGTTGATCGGAAAGTCTTCAAAATTGTATTCGATCCCCAGAATCCCATCAATTCCGATTACTACATAGTTTGTTCCTTCATCACCCCACCTTCCATAGGTATTATCACCATTCCAGAACCCTACGTGCCCGCCGCCACCGAAATACCAGTTCAGTCTGTCAACGTCGAATGCGTTGTTATGCACTT
>DAIUKI010000307.1:0-4141 GCA_036848255.1 Bacteroidales bacterium
GAAGTTATTTCTTTCATAAATAGGTAAAATAAGATTTTCAAATTCCTGTTCTTTGAAAAACAGTCTTTATTGTTTTCAGCAAAATTATAAAATCCAATCGAAGTGACCAATTATCAATGTAGGCCAAATCCATTTCCATCCATTTTTCAAATTTAACAGTATTACGGTCGGGAATGATCTGCCAGAAACAGGATAATCCAGGCTTAACTGATAAACGCCGTAATTGCCATCTTTTGTATTGCTCAGTCTCACTTTTTAATGGCGGCCGGGGCCCTATAAGCGACATTTCGCCCTTCAGAACGTTTATGAGCTGGGGCAATTCATCAAATCCTGTTCTCCTCAGTAACTTTCCTATTGAAGTAATCCGGGGATCATCCTTAATTTTAAAAGCCGGCCCGTCCATTTCATTTTTCGATTCAAGATCGACACGTATCCTGTCGGCATCCGCCACCATGGTCCTGAACTTGTAAAGGTCGAATTGCCGGCCGCGTAATCCAACCCTGGCCTGACGGTAGATAATCGGTCCTTTGGAAGTAAATTTAATAAGCAACGCTATGAGCAGCATCAGGGGAGAGAGGATCAGCAAAAGAATGACTGACCCGGTAATATCCGTGAATTTTTTGGTTGCCAGGGCCGCAGGCTTATACGGCACATTGATGAATGTAAGGAATTTCTCGTTCCCGATTAAAGAAGTGAAAGCATTTGTAAGATTCAGTTGGATATCGCGGTATTTCAGCCTGAAAACAACCCCCAGTTCTTCGCACGATCTCATTGTTCTCCTTACTTCCGAAGGAATTACATCCTTTTTTATATAGATTACTTCGTCGATTGTATCAACCTCCATAAGGTCATTAATCACCATCTTTGACTTTTCTGGCAGGATTTTATAGATCCTTCCATACTTTTCAACAAGAAGATCTGAGCTTGAAAAAATAAATGTTATCCTGTACCCCCAGTCAACGTTCTGACGCAGATCTTCAATGAATGGAATGGATGTGTTATCTGCTATCAACACCAAATTCACATAGTTAAAACCCCTTGCCCTGTAAATTTTAAATACCTTGTACTCCATTGTTCTCGCAAACAGCAGAAAAAGGAATCCAAGAAAGGCAAACTCAACAAGGAACAATCTTGACAGGTAGCCCAGCTTGAAAACAAAATAGAGTAAAAGCAGGATCGCACTTACAGCAACCGACGACTGGATATATTCGAAAAGGATTGTCCGGTATCTTTTTGTTCGCGGGATCTCTGTGGCATTTATAAAATAAAGGGTGACCAGCCATATCGGAAGGATTACCAGAAAGATGATTGTAAGGTCCCCTCTTAAGAAAAAAAAGAAAACTCCCTCACCGTAGTAATTAAGTAAAAATGCGATCTGGAAAGCAGCGGCAATTGCCAGGATATCAATTGCTCCAAGTATAGCATTGACAAGGTTCCATCTCTCGAGAAACGGGATTATTTTAAGACGGATCAGTGTATTGAATACATCCATTTAGTAATAACTGAAATAACAGCTGGTTATTTTACAAATATCTGACCAAAAACTGGATTCTCGGTTTTTATTTTCATTAATAATGAAAACAAAATGTTCATAACTTATTTCAGTCACCCAGTCTTCTGATATTCCGTGCCCAGAAATAGGTTCTTCCGTTAATTTCAGTCAGGTCAATGACTTTAAAGCCATGCTCTTCCATCAGTTTTGTAACACTGGTTGCTGACAGGTTCCTGTCCATCCCTGAATCAAAAATATTTACAACCCTGTTGAAAAATCCGGCCGGCTGGAGGGCCGATTTCCTCCTGCCATTATTATTGCTGTTTTTAAAACAGCCGACAAAGTTTGCCTGACATGGCAAAATCCTATAGAGCGTGTGGAGAAAGCTTTCAAGATGGCTTACCTGATTAAGCTGCTTGAGGTTGATCAGAGTTCTGATGCCCTTAAGGTCACTGTAATCATAGTAATAATGGTGGATTGAAGAAATAACCAGGATGTTCTGTTCCCCGGCAAGTCCTGTAAGGTTGAGGTATTGAGAAAAATCATCGCCTCCTTCAGGGATTATAGTATCAATTACAGGATTTCTTGCGGATTTGTCAGCCGAAAGGAATTTATCATTAAAATTAATACCTGTGAGTTTATCATTAAAATCAGGTCTTTCCAAAGTTGTATTTTGTACCATTTTCCCTTATTTTATAACGGGATAAAAGTATTGATAATGGATATGGTTGTCAATGGACAAAGGCTCAATTGATGGGCAAATACGCTATTATTAAGCTATGTTGGTCCTAAGATTACGGACGAATATCAACTCTGAACAGTAGTTCAGGTTCGAAATAGAGACATGCGTCAAATTGCAAGTTAGATTTACAGGGAATTCCGGTGAATTTTCAGATAAACCAGATCGTTATTTAATCCAGATGATTGATAGTCAGATAAATAAATAAATACAGACTTTAATTCCCTGATAAAGTCATGGTTTTGACAAATGACTTAAATAATTAGATTAAAAAATCCGGGTTTCTTAACGATGGCAGGCTTTCAGGCAGATTTCTTATGGCTTTCAGCGCAGAAGAAAGTTATATTGCTTATTTCAGTCATATCAACTATCCTGAAATCATGGGTTTCAAGCAATCTGATAACATCCTTCCTGGTCATGAATTTGTCGGTTTTGGAATTTATCATATTTATCATGCCGTTAAGAAGCTTGAAAGACTGGTAAAAAGGAGCTCCGATTCCGCCGCGAATTTTATTGTCCTTGAAGCATCCTACAAAATTTGCTTTTGATGGAAGAACACGAAATACATTGCCAAGGAAAGTGTCAATATGATTAATCTCATTGAGCTTTTTTAGATTGATCAGTGTTTTAATACCCTTAAGATCGTTGAAATCATAATAATAATGGTGAATCGATGATAATATCATAAGGTTCGGGTCCTTACCCAGCCCAAGCCAGTTTATATAGTGGTAAAAGTTCTCCCCGCCTTCAGCCAGCAGATTCTCAAAAACAGGATTATTCAGATTTTCATCCATGGATACAACTTTACCTACCTCATCAGTTTTAACGGGCTGATAATTAACTATTTCGTCTTTATATATAACATTTTTTCTTTCCATCTGCCGGATCTGTTGAATCCGATCATAAAATTATGAATTATGAAAATAGCTGACAAACTTATGTTGGGCATGTTAATAATTTATTCCAGAATTAAAACTTGCATATCCGGATGATTCTTGATATTCATCAATGCAATCATATCATTTGTCAAAGAAAACAGATCATTTGTCAAAACCCGCAAGATATTTATTAATGTTTTTAAGAGTTTTTAACAATCACAAAACTTAACAGTGCATAAGATTCAAATAATCAGTTAAGTGCATTTGAAAACTGGTACAGGTGGCTGTGATGATGAACATGAAGCTATTTTGACCAATGGCTGATTTATTGGGATTAAAATAACTCCGGTGCCAGGATTACGGCTAAGACCCTGGTTTTAATTGTCAAAAAATAGTTCCATTGATCTATGAGAATTACTGGTTTGTCAAAACAGGCTTGCATGGGATTAACCTTTAATTAAATTTATTTCAAAATTAAATTTTTATGCCCGGTTATCTTAAAATCTTGTTTCTGCAACTTTTCCTGATAAGCCAGGTTTCTGCAGGGCAGACTATAGTCCGTTCATCACTCTGCAGCATGGGATCATCAGTTTCCCGGGAGGGGTTAATTCTTCGCCAGACAGTCGGCCAATCCTCAAGTACTTACGTATTTAATAAGGAGGGATTGGTCCTCCGTCAGGGATTCCAGCAATCTGTAAAATCAATCAACCCGTCGGAGGCGATAGTACCGGTCGATTTTACACTCTCTCCTAATCCGGCTAATGATAAGACACTACTTAAATTTCACCAGGAGATTGGCAGATCCATCATATCTGTGAGAGATATAAAAGGTAATTTATTATCTGAACTTAAAGTGGAGTCCCTGACCGCCATATGGCTGGACTTAAAGAATTACAAACCAGGTTTATATATTATAACGGTTATTTCAGGTAATAATAAAGGATCAAGAAGGCTGATCATAACACATTAAAACCATTATCAAATCACCATCCGGATGAAAAAAACCGGACTATTATTTTCTATCAAATAACA
>DAIUKI010000308.1:0-4133 GCA_036848255.1 Bacteroidales bacterium
TAATAATTACGAATATACAAGTAGTTTTTTGTGCGCACTGAACGGATCATGTCATATGATTCATCCACCCTGTCGCGGGCGGCAAATACAGCATCTCTCTCATTCCCGGTTTGGTTTCCAAGGAACGGGATACCCTGCATATGGGCCGGAACCGGTACTCCTGCGAGTGAAAGAACAGTGGGACCAAAATCGATTGAGCTGATCAGCCTGCCATTGACTGTACCTGCACTAGTATTGCCGGGAATTCTGATAATCAGCGGAATATTGAGTCCCGAATCATAGAGCCATCTCTTAGCCCTGGGCAGACCATCGCCATGATCGCCCCACAAAAAAATTATGGTATTATCCAGTTCACCCTCTTTTTCGAGTTCATTCAATAGTACACCAACAACCGAATCCAACCTGGCGACATTGTCGTACATCTTTGCTATATTTTCCCTTATTATTTCATTGTCTGGATAATAGGGAGGAACTTTTACTGACTTCGGATCAGTTTTAACCTTTGTTATGTCCCAGTTCTGGCTCTCGTGAGTGCCTGTCCAGTTGAAAACAGCAAAGAAGGGTTGGTTTTTATCTGAGCGATTCTTATAATGAGCTGTTCTGCTGCACTCATCCCAGATGCTGGCAGGGACAGGATCCCTGGCGAACTGGTAGTCGGTTTTATTATTGTTTGTGCAATAGTACCCCGCTACCCTCATATATTCAGTGAATGCTTTTACATAATGTGGAGGCACCGCAGTGAATTCAAGCGGATTCTCCACACCTCTTCTGTATGATGTAGTCCGCATGTGCATGCACCCTATCGAGGTCTGGTACATCCCGGTTATTATTCCAGCCCTGCATGGTGCGCTGATTGCGGCAGTAGTGAATACATTGGTATAGCGTATACCCTGTGAAGCAAGACGGTCTATATTGGGCGTTTTAGCGACTTTGTCGCCATAACATCCAAAGTGAGGACTCAGGTCCTCGGTTGAAATCCAGAGGATATTCGGCTGTTTCTGTGACTGTTGACCGGCACTGGTTGCAGCTAATAATGATGCGGTACTTATACCCAATAAAGACTTAAAACTTATCATATATTAATTTTTTCACATGATTTCAGCCCCTCCGCTGGCGCGGATTTGCAATCCGTGCCCGTTTTAACCCCCCCACCCAAAAGTCCCTTCAGGGGGTTGGGGGTAATATCGACCCTGCTTTTCTTCTGTTGTCACCCGGAGAATTTGTCAGGTTATCGCCAAGATCTTTTCTTGCCTTCTCCGCTAATACCTGAAGTTCCCTGACTTTTTCAGGATAGTACCGGGCCACGTTGTACCATTCACCCGGATCGCGCCGCAAATCGTAAAGCTCCGGCTCTTTCACCGTCTCAGAGTCTGTTGGTCCGGGCCATCCGTCCGATCCAGGCTTCATATTCCTGTAGGTCCGGCTTTTATGTGGAAGAACCAGTTTCCAGGAATCGAGCTGTACCGCTTCAAGGCTGTTTACCTCATAATAATAATAAAATTCATGCCTGGGTGATGAGTTTTTATCGCCCTTCATCAGCGTAAGAATGCTTACTCCGTCAATTTTGTGTGAAGGAAGGGTCCCTCCCGTAATTTCTGCGAGGGTTGGCAAAATATCTATTGAGGAGGCAAGCTGATTGCAAATGTCACCAGCAGGGATAACTCCGGGCCATTTCATTATGCACGGGACCCTTTGTCCACCCTCCCAGCTTGTTCCTTTTCCTTCCCGCAATCCTCCCGTCGATCCGGCATGGTTCCCGAAATTGAGCCATGGCCCGTTATCGCTTGTGAAAATGACAAGTGTATTTTTCTCAAGTCCGTTTCTTTCAAGTGCAATCATGATCTCCCCTATGGACCAGTCAACCTCCATCATTACATCGCCATACATTCCCTGACCGCTCTTGCCTCTGAATTTTTCAGACACTCCAAGCGGTATATGTACCATTGAATGAGGAAAGTATAAAAAGAATTGCTCCTTTTTATGGTTTTCAATGAAACTGACCGCCCTTTCAGTATAGTCGGTGGTCAGCTTATCCTGGTCAGCCAGCGTCCTCACCTCTCCAGCCTTCTCATTGCCTTCAATCAGGGGGAGGGCCGGGTATTTCATTTTATTGCTGGTTGTATCTTTCAGGTGTATGGGAACTCCGTCGAAATCGACCGGCCACATGTCGTTTGAATATGGGATGCCATAATATTCATCGAAGCCATGCTGAAGCGGAAGGAATGCTTTATGGTGACCCAGGTGCCATTTTCCAATAATTCCGGTATGATAGCCCCTTGACTTCAAAATCTCTGCAATTGTTATCTCTTCCGGATTGATGCCGTTTGTCGCCCATGGCATCAGGGCGCCTGATATGCCTACGCGGTTGGGATAACAGCCTGTAAGGAGACCTGCCCGGGAGGCGCTGCTGACAGCCTGAGGGCAGTAGTAGCGGGTGAACTGCATTCCCTGGTTTGCAAGCCTGTCGAGATTTGGGGTTCTGTAAAGATTGGCGCCGGTACGGCCTATATCGCCGTAACCCATATCGTCCATAAGAATCAGAACAATATTTGGATTTGCCTGTTTAAAAGATTCTGTTTTCTGCCCGTTTAAATGCAAAGACGCCAGGGAAGCAATTCCAAGGCTGACCGTTGATTTTAAATTTAACATTTTAAATACTTTTTAACCCTGTGGAAGCCCCCTTCAGGGGGTTGGGGGCAAACCATTCCAATCCGGATTGGGGACCATTATTTTGGCTTTTGTTTTATCCCTCCAATCCTCAAGCAATTTAAACAATTCCTTTGTCTTTTCCGGAAATTTCAAGGAGATGTCATTAATTTCCGATATGTCATGTTCAAGATCATATAATTCCTGCTTTTCTTTTTCAAAATTGTCGATCAGCTTGTATTTTCCCAGCCTTATTGCACTTCCAGGCTCGACACCCTGATTCGAATAGTGAGGATAATGCCAGAAAAGCGGCCGCTGCTTCATCCTGTCCTTTTTCAGAAGCGGCATTATGCTTATGCCATCAGTTTTTACTGAAGCATTTTCCGAACCTGTCAGCTCGGCTATTGTTGAAAAAAAATCGACCGATGATACAGGAGTTTTTCTTTCGCTCCCTGGTTTGGCCTTACCAGGAAATTTAATTATAAGCGGAACCCTTATGCCCCCTTCATAGAGCCATCCCTTTCCGGCCCTTAACGGGGAATTGCAGGTGGGAGAACCTTCGGAAGTCGACAGCCCTCCATTATCAGAAGTAAAAATTATTACTGTGTTCTGATCCAGACCTAGCTCACGGAGCCGGGCAACCAGCTTACCGATATTTTCATCAACGCTGTGGATCATAGCTGCATATACCGGATTGCTTTGTATAATTCTCTCCTTATAATTGTCGCTCATCGATTCCCTTATCCACTCTTTCTCCCTTGTAAAAGTTTCGGTTTTTGTCAAACCAAGTGAATCAGCTTTTTGAGTGAACTTCTCAACAAGATGTTCTTTCCCTTGCAATGGATTATGGACAGCGTAATAGGACAGATAGACAAAAAATGGCTTTTCCCCTGAGTTTTCAATGAACTTTATTGCTTCATCAGTCTGGCGGTCAGTCAGATATTCTCCTTCCGGTCCATCCTCAAGTCGTGGATTCCCGTACGGTGAAAAATATCCATTTGATGTTTTGCTTTTGTTTGGCTGACCTGCATTGTAACCACCCTTGTTTACATCAAACCCCTGGTTCTCAGGCCAATATTTTGGATCGGCCCCGAGATGCCATTTCCCGCTTATCATTGTCGAGTATCCGTTTTTCCGGAGGAGTTCCGCAATCGTAAGCTCCGAACTATCCAGCTGAAGCTTGAAAGGCAGGGCAATCAGCTTGTCAGAGGATGATCCGCTCTTTGTTGCCTGACGGCCGGGAATCCAATCGGTGATACCCGTATTTACAGGGTACTTTCCGGTCAGGATGGAAGCCCTTGTGGGAGACGATACAGGACAGGCAGCATAGGCATTTGTGAACCGGACTCCTTCCCTTGCAAGGCGGTCGATGTTGGGAGTTTCATAAAACTTGCTCCCATAACAGCCAAGGTCAGTATATCCGAAGTCATCGAGAAGAATGAAAATGACATTTGGCTTTGGATTATTTGACTTTTCGGAATTATTTA
>DAIUKI010000309.1:0-4124 GCA_036848255.1 Bacteroidales bacterium
CTCCGGCTATCATGGGATTCAGAAGAAATCCATTGAACGGATAAAGTATCCCTGCTGCAATAGGGATACCAATAATGTTATAGATAAACGCCCAGAAAAGATTCTGCCTGATGGTCCTTACCGTGTTCCTGCTCAATCGTATAGCGGAGGGTATTACAGAAAGATCATTCCCGATAATTGTCATCTTGGCAGCATCAATTGCAATATCTGAACCTTTCCCCATAGCGATGCTTATATCCGCTGTTGCCAGCGCCTGGCTGTCGTTGATGCCGTCGCCGGCCATTCCGACGGTCTTCCCCCGGCTCTGAAGCTGTTTTACGAATTCCGCCTTTTCAGATGGCATCATTCCTGCTTTGAAAGAGGTAATGCCGCATATTCGTGCCACTGCTTCTGCAGTTTTTTGGTTGTCACCTGTAACCAGGTGAACATCAATACCCATTTTCCCAAACTGACTTACCGCTTCTCCGGAGCTGCTCCTTATTTTGTCGGAAACCGACATGACTGCAAGTGCATTTTTGCTGTCGGCGAAAAAGATTACTATACCTGCATTTTCTTCCTCCCTTTCTCCAAATTCTTTCAGGTGTGATTCTATTCCGATACCCTTTTCATTCATAAGCTTCAGACCACCTGCATAGTACTGCCTTCCATCATGGATTCCTGCAATTCCTCTTCCGGTCAGACTGGCAACGTCTGTAACCGGAACAGTCAAAGCTTTTTCATACAGATGCTTTACAACAGCTTCAGCCAAAGGGTGTTCAGATATTTTTTCAAGGCTGAAAAGAATGTCAGTTCCCCTCTTTTTATCTTCTTCCGATCTCCATTCGATCCTTTCAACCGAGGGCTTTCCTTCGGTAATGGTCCCGGTTTTATCAAGTACAATCGCGTTCATTTTATGGGCAGTCTCCAGCGCTTCGGCATCCCTTATCAGGATATTGTTTTCAGCTCCCTTTCCTATCCCCACCATGATGGCAGTCGGTGTGGCAAGTCCCAGCGCACATGGACATGCGATCACCAATACAGTGATCATTGACAGAAGTCCCCTGACAAATCCATTTTCACCACCGGCAAGCCACCAAATTAATAATGTTATTATTGAAATCCCCACGACGACAGGAACGAATATTCCTGCAACTTTATCGACAAGTTTCTGGACCGGGGCCTTGCTTCCCTGGGCCTCCTGAACCATCCGGATGATACTGCTGAGCAGGGTTGCAGCTCCTACCTTTTCAGCAACAAACCGGAAACTTCCCTTTTGGTTTACTGTCCCGGCGAAGACTTCCGAGTCATTCTCCTTTAAAACCGGTACCGGTTCTCCTGTGATCATGCTCTCGTCAACATAACTGTTTCCCTGTGTTACTTTACCGTCAACCGGTATTTGTTCTCCGGGCCTGACGAGAATTACGTCACCCGGTTTCACTTTTGAAATAAGGAATTCCCTTGTTTCTCCGCTTTCAAGGACCTTAAAAACGGTTTTAGGCTGAAGGCCGATAAGCTTTTTTATTGCTGATGATGTGTTTGCCTTGGCGCCCTCCTCGAGAAGTCTGCCAAGAAGCACCAGTGCAATTACAACACCGGAGGCTTCGAAATAGACATGGGCATGAAGTCCCCTGCTGTGCCAGAACTCAGGAAAGAGGGTGTTGAAAACACTGAAGATATAAGCTATTCCGGTGCTGAGTGAAACAAGGGTGTCCATGGTGGTGCTGCCATGCCTGATCTGTTTCCAGGCATTCATGAAGAATGTTTGTCCTGACCAGAAAACAATCGGTGTTGCCAGGACCCACATTATATAATTCGCATACGGGATATTCATGAAAACCATGCTTACCAGCAGAAGCGGTATCGCCAGGATAATTGCAAGCATAGTCCGGTTTTTCAGGGATCTGTGCTTTTTTAGCTTCAGGGTTTCAAGTTCTTCCCTGGCATTCTCCGATTCATCGATTATAAGATCATATCCGATCGATGTAACAGATTCTTTAAGATCCTGCGGTGTAATCACCGCAGGATTGAATTCAAGGGTTGCTATCTGCGATGCCAGGTTGACGGAAGCCTTTACAACTCCTGACTGTTTATTGAGCGTGGTTTCTATATTGGCGGCACAAGAAGCACAAGACATTCCCGTGACAGGAAATTGCTTTTTAACACTATTCCGATCAGAAGTCTTTTCCCCGGGTGCTTCGTCTACAATACTCTTTGAAAAAACCATGGTGTGAAATTAGGTATTATTATCACAAACAATCAACAAACGCTTTAGTTTGTTGATCATCCCTCCTTTGGGAGATATAAAATTTTATCTGTAAATAATATAACATTTTGGCTGAATTCTGTAACTCTTTTAGCATTCATCTGATTTAACTTTGAATGATTCATATCCATTCCTATCTAATAATTCCTAAGGATGAAAACAAAAGAAATCAATGAAAGGCGGAGTCGGCGGAATAAAAAACTTCAGGAGAATTTTTCAGGGATAAATAACAATAGCCGTATGCCGAAGGAAGACAGGAGATATGCCATGCTGAGAGAGCTTCGGATTAAGCTGGGCAAATCAGAAGAAGAATTTCAAAAGATTTTTGACCTGTTTAATAATTTGCAGAGTCAAAAAAATATATGAACATTATTTAAACCCCCTTCCCAACCTTCCCCCACGGGGGAAGGAGCAAAGCTTCCTGCCTTGCGGGACGGGAAAGGGGGTCAAAAAATCTCATTTCAATTTTACCGGATTCAATAAATCAAGCTTGAATACAAAACGGATCCTTTCTTTAAATGATCCTGTTATTGATTCAATATTATCGGAAACGAGCAGAGGGAGGTATATCTCAAAAAAGTCCCATATCCCGGCCTTAATTCCGGCTTCAAAAAATAACGGCGACTTGTAAACTGTTTCAGGGCCGTGATCGTTTAATAAAATATTTATAAAAGGCTTTATCGGGATCCAGGTGGATTTCCCGGGTAAACTGCTTGTTAAGGAGAGTGAAAAAAGCCAGCGGCTGTACCCAAGGGAATCATTTACAGGAGATACCAATCCGCCTTCAGACAGGTCCATCTGCCTCGACCAGAAGCTTTTTGCAGACTCTCCGAAACGGTCGGGATATAATCCCCGGTATAAATATTGTTCACCGCCCATTCTCCCGCTTGCTGAAAATGCATAAAAAGGATCTGCAGAATCATTCTTCAGCATGGCTCCGGCAAAAAATCTTATACCGAGACCCCTGTTCCTGCCATAATAACTTAATGTATAATTAAAATCCAGTGATGTCTTGTGAAACAACTTACCTGTTTCAGATGAAACAAGAAAGTTAAATGGATTTATTATACCTGGTCTTTCAAGGTTGTAACCGAATTGTATGAATGAACGCATCTTTGCAGGAACCAGAAATTCAATCTGGCGGAGGTCCGATGCAGTCAGCCAATATGCAAAAACCTTATGATATAAAGGATTAATAATATCGTGTGGCCTGAATCCAAGGTCCAGGCCTATCCTTGCTTTCTTATAATTCTGATTCCCGGGTGCTCCGAATTGTTCCCCCTCAATTGTAAAAGTTGCAATCCTTACCAGGTTGTCAAAGGGAGTTATATTAAATGATATCTTACCAAAACCGGTAAGTCCCTGATTACGGAATGTATAGAAAGGAATAAATAAATATTCCACTGGTTTGGGGATTAATGTACCGTTATTTAATATCAGACCTGCCATAAAGCCATCGGAACTGTTCCAGTCAAATGCCGGGATATAAACCAGGGACCTTTTATCAGGTTCCTCAATTGTATACAGGAACCGGAGTTGAAGAGGATCAGCTTTCCGGCAAATACCTGATGTCCGGATGTTGTTGTTAACCCTGTACAATTCAGTCATCATGTGCTCCGGGTCGATAGTTATTTCAGAATTATCATAATATGGGACATCAATCCATTTCTTCCCTTCGAACCCTTCTACCCGGTATTCTGAGGAGATTGAATCCCCGGTAGTTTTTGTTAAGAACAGAGGAGCTTTCAGCTCACCTTTGTTCCTGATAAGCAATTTCTGGTTTTTTATGCGGACTATTTTATAATCGAGACGTTTGGTTGTTCCCAGAAAATCGTCAAAGAACCAATCGAGATTTTTAACTGTATGATTTTCAAAGACCTCC
>DAIUKI010000310.1:0-4096 GCA_036848255.1 Bacteroidales bacterium
TGCATAATTCGGAATTGCCACAAGGGGCGAGCCATCGGACCACTTGCCGTTGATTACCATTATGCCGCCGAGAAAATCTTTTTTCCATTCAAGCGACAGAGGACCGGTGCCGATGTATTTATCAATATCAGGCTGATCTGCTTTCTCAACATTGTACACCAGCGGTCCATACTTAATGGCTACTCTGCCCCTGTCAGCGGCAATTCTTTCGTCAGCAGTTACAGTCTGAATTTCCATGGGCAATTCAAAATCTATTCTGTCACCGGCTTTCCAGGTGCGGTTTATTTCAGCATAACCATTTACAATTGTAGGGGCAACAGGTTTCCCATTGACCGACAAAGCTTTCAATCCTTTTACTGAAGGGACGGCAGTATATAATCTGCTAGTTGCCCGGTCAGGTACTCTTACATACATTGTGAATTTTGACGGTTTGGCCGGATTTACTACAAGTGCCACTTTCCCGCTCCAGGGATAATCGGTTTTCTGGATCATTTCCACGTCTGTACCGGCAACTTTTTCGACTTTAATTGTACTTCCGATATACATATTGACGTACAGACCATCCTTACCCTTGACATATGTCCAGGTGGGTATCATCAGAAGCGTCCTTGGAATATTCCCGACACAGCACGGACAAACATGCCATGAATATCGCGACTGGCCCGAATTGAGCGGATTGTCATAATAAAAGTTTTTTCCCTCGAGTTCAAGGGAGCCCAGCAGTGCATTGTACATCGATTCTTCATAAAGATCAGCATATCTTGCGTCGTGGTATGCCAGATTCATTTTATACTGGAAGAATATCAATCCGCAAGTTGAACATGATTCGCAATAAGCATTGTTGCCGAGAGAATAATCCGGTCCGAATCCCTCAGCCGTTTCCCCGCTTCCGATCCCTCCTGTCAGGTAATATTTTTTATTCACAATATTATCCCACAAAGACATTACTGCGCTCAGATAATCGACATCGCCTGTTTCGGCAGCAATATCCGCCATTGCGGAATAGTTATACACTGCCCTCACGGCATGACCGACAGCTTCATATTGCTGCTGGACTGTGACATGGCTCTGGTCATATTCACTGCCATTATTCCGGTTGTCGAGGAGAAATTTCGCCAGGCTGATATAGCTGTCTCCATGTTTGCTCCCCTCCATATCATTCACAAACCGGCCGAAACGAACAAGCGCTTGTTCCATCTCCTGGTGTCCGTCGTACCATTCCTTCTTCCCCGATCCGATATTGGCAACCCAGCAATCGGCAAGCTTTTTCGCTGCATTATAGAGCCGTTTGTCTTTCCCTTCGGTAAGGGTATAGTGATTTATTGCAGATTCAATGAAATAACCGGCAACATAGCCTTCGTGGTTTCCTCTTGTTTCGGTAGCCCATTTCGACTTCCAGCGGGTTGTATCACGGAGGGTATAGGCTGTATGGAGGTAACCGTCAGGCTCCTGGGCCGCTAGTATTATGGGGATCCATTTTTCAATGGTGGCCTTCATTTTCTCCTGAGCTGCAATTATTTCCCTGTCACCCTGAGGATCTATCATCAGGGCTATACTCATCGACTCGATTGTCTGGTGAACCCAGGCGTTAGAGAAAACATAACCTTTATGTTTTCCATGAGATTCTCCCCTTAAAGCCTTCCCTGCTTCAATAAAATTGTCCAGTCCTCCTTCTCCAAGCTTAAGGTCGGTCCGTTCGATCTGATCGATGCACCATGGTATCCAGTTTACCATCATTGCTTTGGCGCGGGCGTTCCATAACGGACCGTCAATTTTATACTTTTTTGTATAAACAACATCGAGCCTTTCCGGAGGCGGAGGCGAAGTCACTTTAACACTGAGCTCAGAGGCTGAAGACAGATCGCCTTCTTCCGCGGTCATGCTTAACACATATTCTCCGGCTGATGAAAATGTGGCTTTTGTTACCAGTTCACCCGGCTTCTCAAAAACCACATTGCCGGGTCCTGATTTCTTTTTCCAGGTAATCTTTGTGACAGGCGTTACTGATCTAGTTTTACCCGACAAATATGTTTTTCCGCCCAGGATCACCGAACGGTCAGCTCCTGCAATTGCAACCGGCGGATGGTTCGGGCTGTTTTCCGTCTGGAATACCTGCCACTCAAGCAAAGTTCCCGGGAACCTTTCGGCAGAATCGGCTTCGATCCTCAGCCTGGTTGTCTGAACCGGATCAAATGTTGTATGGTTATAATTGTTGTTTTCCAAACCAAGACCTGATACGTTTTTAACAGGTATAAAATCATTGCCATCCCAGTATTTGACCCTGTAAAACTGGGGAAGTCGCACAGTGTTACCGGAATTCCACCAGTAAACAGCAACTCCGCTGGCAGTTACAGGTTGTTCCCACTCGTACTGCACCCATTGATTTGAAAGCCGCTGGGGAGGACGGGTGCCTACTGTCCGGGTTCCGGCCGGGGTGGCAGGGATCAGTCCGTCATTCAGGAAGGTCGGGGTGGTACCATAACGAACCGAAGTCGAAGCTGTGGCTACATTAGCCAGGTTTTTCGCGGAGGATTGGGCAGCAGATATCTGGCTGAAAAAGCATGCAGATATTGCAATAAGAAAGGTCAGGGTTGAGAATTGTGATTTCATGGACAATAATATGATTTAAACCACACTAAGATACTTTAAAATCTTAAAATCTGCGTAAATCTGCGCGATTTGCGGGGAAACAAAAAATTTCCCGCAGATTACGCGGATTAACACAGATAAAAATGATCACAGATACGATCGTCACTGCTTTCAGAGATTCTTCTTATTGGATCTCATGTATCCCTGGTTCCGGGGCGGAACCTTGAGGAACCGGATTTCCGAAAAAATCCGTTAAAGGTGGATCGAATCCGTACATGGATTTGATCTTAATGCCGCTATCTTTTATTTTAGATCCGGGCTGAAGCATTAATCCGGTAAGGGTGTTAAGCTTATAAGGATCCGTTATATCTGTTATAAACGGACCCTTCAGGACCGGTTCAGAAGTACTTGTCCAGATGTTATCGGTGTAACTGCTGCCACTGTTCTTACCGGTTGTCCTTTGACCGGTTCCGATGAAGATATTGTTGCAGAAAAGAAAGTTCTCATGTAGTGAGGCGTTCTCGAAACTTATTATTGGTGCTGATGTGTTGTACGCCAAATTGTTATAAATATAACAATTGGTCAACTGACTGCTTTCGTTTGATCCGTTCCAGATAAAGAAGCTTCCGGCTCCTTCGGTTGTAAGCGCATCATTAAAGCTTACACAATAACGTATCACATTGTTTGCCCAGTCAGAGGCCCCGGGATACTGGAACAAACCAAAACCCGCTCCTTCGTTTTCATACGACAGGCAATACTGGATAAGGGAATTTGTAACACCACCGTCAAGGTCAAATCCGCCGCCGTCCTTTCCCCCTTTTGAAGTCCTGTTTTTATAGCTGATGCAATACTGAATGGTAACATGGTCGCTCATCCAGGCCCAGATACCGACAGGTCCGTTTCCCTGGCGGGGCATATCCCATCCATTATTTGTGGCTGAGCAATGGTCAATTATGACGCTGTCGGATACACCAACAAGGATACCGTTCCCGCTATGATTATCAAGGATTGTCGGATCACCCGGATTGTTCTCAGCTTTACAGTCGCGGATCAGAATATTTGCCGATGAATCCTGGCTGGAGCCCATCACATTTATCCCGCAAAAGCCATTACCATAGGCGGTAACATTAAGTACATCCACATTCCGGCAGTTGTACAGATCCACTCCCGATTTCTGGAATCCTTCAGCATAAATATCCTCTACAACGCAGTTGTCACTGTTAATCAGCTGAAGGCCGTTTGTGGTGTTTCCTTCTTTTCGTCCGCTTCCCATAATAGTAAGGCTTTTTATACGTATGTTTTTACACTTTTCGATACGTATGGCTTCATTGTTGCCTCCGCTGATAACCGGTCTGCCCATACCATATGAACTTAAAACGACCGGAATTGAATCAACACCCTGAATATTTTTTAGAATCAAGGTCCCATTGAAAACCTGACCCCCTGCAAACAGGATATTCCAGGGTTTTGTTTTCAGGCGATCGTTTATTTCGGAAATCGTTTTAAT
>DAIUKI010000311.1:0-4093 GCA_036848255.1 Bacteroidales bacterium
GCTGGCGCGGATTTGCAATCCGTGCCTGGGAGGAAATGGCACGGATTACGCTTCGCTAAATCCGCGCCAGCGGTTGAAGATTCAACAATTTCATTTTTCCCTGCAACTAAACCAAAAAATAACCGTCTTTAGCTGAAAAGACCCATAAAATTTTAAATCCTAATTAAATGAAGAGAGTAATTTATTCAACAGTTTTCCTTGTCGCACTTGTTCTTACAACAGCGCTTGCATCAGGTCAGTCGAAAGAGACCCGGAACGTCAGGAACTTTACAAAAGTAAGCTTTGGCATTTCCGGTGAGCTGTTCATAAAGATCGGACCTGAATTTCACCTGACAATTGAAGGTGATAAAAGGGACATCGATGAAATTGAAACAGTGGTATCCGGCGACCGGCTCGCCATTAGAAAGGAGAACTTTCGGTTCTCACTCAATGATAATGACAGGGTTACTGTAAACCTTACGATGCCGGAGGTTGAGGGAGTAGGTGTTTCAGGATCGGGAAAGGTTCAGATAATGGATATGGTAGAATCTGATCAACTCAGCCTCAATGTAAGCGGCAGCGGGAAACTCTATACCTCGGGACTGAATGTGGATGACCTCGATTGCGGGATATCAGGTTCAGGTGATGTGATTCTTGGTTCCGGAGGGAGCATCGATAACGGGGATATTTCAATCAGCGGATCGGGAGGCTTTTCGGGTGAGGAAATTGAAATCGATCACCTGGAGGTCAGTATCTCGGGAAGCGGTAACTGCCGCTGCAGGGCAGGGGACTCGCTTGACGCACGTGTATCCGGAAGCGGCAATGTAACTTATATAGGTAATCCTAAGGTAAATGCAAGGGTTTCAGGATCGGGCCATGTAAGATCCAGATAGCAAAATTATTTCCTGATAATTTTGATCACGCCATTATCCTCAACTTTAATGATGGATGATGGCGTATTCTTATTATTGCCGGACTGCCGGTATTTTACAACATAGTCAGCCGACTTTATAATATAATCCCCTATTTCCGAAAAAACAGATGGTGACGGAGAGTCACTGATATTGGCCGATGTAGAAACAATGGGCTTTCTGAATCTGGCGATCAGTTCGCCGCAGAAATCATCGGTGCATACTCGTATACCAACCGATCCGTCTTCATTGAGGACCCCCGGCGCAAGATTTTTGCCTTCAGGATAAATTATTGTAATAGGTTTATCTGTTACTTCCATAATTTCAGATGCAATGGGGGGGATGTTTTTTACATAGCGCTCAAGCATGCCGAATCCGTTCACAAGGATAATAAGGCTTTTGCTTTCCCGCCGTTTCTTGATATCAAAGATCTTCTCAACGGCATCCTGGTTTGTGGCATCACAACCGAGACCCCAGATTGTGTCAGTCGGGTATAATATTACTCCTCCTTCCCTCAGGGTATTCAAAGATAACTTAAGGTCTTCGCTATAATCCATTTAATGGTGTTTATTACATTTTTTAACCCACCCCCAGCCCCCCGCCGAAGCGGGGCAGGCTCTCCAGGGAGGGGAGCCTGAAGAACCGATCTCCCCACTCCACCACAAATCTACCCTGCAGTCTGGCTCCTTCGCTAAAATAGCCCACAGGGCTATTTTTTAACGCTCGGCCCCCAGGGAGGGGAGCCTGAAGACAGTTTAAAATTTTAACTTCAGGACTTTGAGCCTTTTTTTCATTTCATCTATCACAGCTTTTTCTTTCTGGAGAGTATCTGCCTCAAATGTCACCGAAAACCTGACATAACTGCCTGCATCGTCCCACGGGACCGTTGAAATCAATGATTCCTTTATCAGGAATTCTGAAAACTCTGCTGCAGTTTTAAATACCTTTCCATTTTCAGTTCCGGAAGGAGCCTTTACATAGCAGAAAAATGTTCCCTTTGGCTTTTTCGCATCAAATCCGGCTTCATTCAATGCATTTATCAGCATATCAAATCTTCTTGAATATTTTGCTGCTGTATTTTCTGTTATTTCAAGATGATCAAGCGCCTTAACAGCTGCTTTCTGGATAGCCCTGAACTGTCCGGAATCAGTATTGTCCTTCACTGTTGCATAAGCGCTTACAGCTTTCCTGTTTCCGCAGATAAAACCGATCCTCCAGCCGGTCATGTTAAAGGCCTTTGACAATGAATGAACTTCCATTCCAACCTCCATTGCTCCATCGGCCGACAGAAAGCTGAGAGGCTTCTGACCGTCATATGTCAGGGCCCCGTAAGCTGAATCATTAACGACAATTATGTTATTTTTCATGGCAAAAGCCACAACCTGTTCAAAGAATTCAGCATTCGCCACTGCACCTGTAGGATTATTAGGATAATTAAGGTAGAGCAACCTTGCTTTTTTCAGGACCGGCACCGGGATCATTCCAAAGTCGGGCAGGAAAGAATTTGATGCAGTCAGAGGCAGGTTAAACACTTCGCCGCCAAGGTATTTTGTATAGGTGGCAGTGACTGGGTAACCTGGAACCGTGGTTAGCAGAATATCGCCGGGATTGATAAAACAGAACGGAAGCATGGCAAGGATCGGTTTTGATCCTATACCGTGGATAATGTGTTCAGAGGGTATGATGCCGGAAAGTCCGTAAACCTTTTCGAGATAACGGGCGGCTGCCTCCTGGAACTCAGGGATACCATTGTCGGCATACCATCTGTTGGCGGGTTTGCCGGCCTCTTCCGATAAAGCTTTTACCACGAGTTTGTCGGCGGGTGAGTCGGGTTCTCCTACACCCATGTCAATCAGTTCGACATCAGGATGTGCCTTTTTTGCGGCAGCTTTGGCCCGCTTAATAAGCTCAAATTTGTAAATTACTGTCGATTTCCCGAAATTCTGTCCGCCAAGCCTGTCCGAAATCTTGTCATCAAAAAAATTATTCATTTGAAGTTTATTACCGGATTAACATTTATAAAACACGGCAAATTTAATAAAATGTTGCAGGTATTTCCGTTATGAATTACCTAAGAAATAAAATGTATTTCAGGCTTCTGCTATTTGGAATTCTTTGAGTATATTACTTCACTGTTGTAACATAAATCAATCCGCTATGATCAGAATATTTTTAATAAGCATTGCCTTCACAACAATTATCTCTTCAGGTCTGAATTCACAGGAACCAGTTAAATACAAGGTGCCTCCCGAAGAGATTGTCAGGATTGTTGATGCACCTGTTACACCTGTTGTGTCCGTAAGTCCTGATAAAACAAATATCCTGGTAATCGAGAGGCCCCCCATTATTACAATAAATGAACTTTCCGAAGAGGAGCTGAGGCTAGCCGGTCTGAGGATCAATCCTGCAACCAGCGGCCCCAGCAGGCAGACATTCAATAAAGGCTTCAGTCTGATGAACATTGACGGGTCAAATGTCAGACAAATATCAGGCCTACCCGAAGATCCTGCTCTTAGTTTGCCTGAATGGTCAGCTGACGGGAAGAAGTTTGCATTTATGAATACGACCAGTGACGGGATTGATCTGTGGATATGCGACATTCTGACAATGAAAGCATCAAAAATTGATGAAAATATCAATCTGGTGTTTGGCAATTCAGTCAGCTGGCTTTCAGATAATTCGAGCCTTATCTACTCTGTCAGTGATCCTGCAAAGGGGAGGAGGCCCGAAAGAAGCCCTGTACCTGAGGGTCCTGTTATCCAGGAAAGTCTTGGGAAAGAGGGTCAGGCTCCGACATATCAGGATCTCCTTAAAGATCAGGTCGACGAGGCCCTCTTCGAGTATTTTGCAAAATCACAGCTTATGTTCTGGGACGGAACCCGGAGCACAAAAATCGGAGAAACGGCAATGATAACCGGTGCCGGTCCGTCGCCTGACGGCCGTTTTTTGCTGGTAACATTTGTCAATCATCCTTTTTCATATACGGTACCTTATTACAATTTCCCTTCAAAGACACAGATCTGGGATCTGAAGGGAAATCTTGTCAAAACCCTTCTGGAAGAACCTCTGATTGAAAATCAACCTCGCGGTTATGATATGGTTCTGCCTGGACCGAGATTTTACAACTGGCGATCCGACAAGCCTGCTTCAGTTTACTGGGTTGAAGCCCTTGACGAAGGAGATTTCAAAAAGGAAATGAAATA
>DAIUKI010000312.1:0-4057 GCA_036848255.1 Bacteroidales bacterium
CGAGTACCTCTATTGGCACGGATTACAAATCCGCGCCAGCGGTTGCCTGACGCCCGACGCCTGATGCCTTTCACAAATGTATCACTTCACCATATGCTGCAGCTGCGGCTTCCATTATGGCCTCCGACATTGTGGGATGCGGATGGACAGATTTTATTATCTCGTGAGCCGTTGTTTCAAGCTTCCTTGCCACGATGATCTCCGAGATCATTTCGGTAACATTGGCCCCTATCATATGTGCGCCGAGCAGTTCGCCATATGCAGAATCAAAAATAAGCTTCACAAAACCGTCCTTTGATCCTGATGCACTGGCTTTCCCCGAGGCAGTAAACGGGAACTTGCCCACCTTGATGTCATAACCGGCGGTTCTGGCGGCAGCTTCGGTCAATCCGCATGAGGCAATCTCGGGGGTGGTGTATATACAGGATGGAATATTTGAATAATCAACTGGTTCCGGATCGAGCCCGGCAATCTTTTCGACACATGCAATACCCTCAGCCGAAGCCACATGGGCAAGAGCCGGACCATGAACAATATCTCCGATTGCAAATATCCCCGGAACGTTCGTCCTATAATAATCATCAACAACGACTTTACCCTTTTCCGTTTTCACTCCAGTTTCTTCCAGGCCGATCCCATCAATATTTGTTTCAATGCCAACTGCTGAAAAAACAATATCTGTCTCCACCTCCTCATATCCTTTGGGGGTCTTTATCCTGACCCTGCACTTCCCACCCGAGGTATCTGCCGATTCTACGGATGAATCAGTAAGTACCCTCATTTTCATCTTCTTGAATGACCTCTCCAATTGTTTTGATACTTCTTCATCTTCAATAGGTACTATCCTGGGCAGGAATTCCACCAGAGTGACATTTGTACCAAGCGTCTGGTAGAAGGAGGCGAATTCGCTCCCGATTGCCCCTGATCCGACAACCACCATCGACTCAGGCTGCTTCTCCAGGCTCATAGCCTCCCGGTAACCGATAATTTTCTTCCCGTCCTGCTTAAGATTGGGCAATTCCTTGGATCTTGCACCTGTTGCCACAATAATATTCCCTGAAGTGAAGGTCTTTTTCTCTCCTTCCGGGTTTCTCACTTCAACTGTATTATTTTTGCCGACTACACCAAATCCTGCCAAAAGGTCAATATTGTTCTTTCTGAAAAGAAACTGGACCCCCTTACTCATACCTTCAGCAACACCCCGGCTGCGCGAAATTATCGCCCCGAAGTCGGGTTTTACCTCTCCCTCAATTCTAATTCCGTAATCTGAGGCATGATTCATATAATCAAGTACCTGGGCGCTTTTGAGGAGCGACTTTGTTGGTATGCAGCCCCAGTTGAGGCAAATACCGCCGATCTCGGCCCTTTCAACAACAGCGACTTTCATCTTAAGCTGCGATGCTCTTATGGCTGCGACATAACCACCTGGCCCGCTTCCGATAACTATAAGGTCATAATCCATATCAGTTTTGTTTCAGTTTTAGAGATTTTTTTCAGTTCTATTCACCATACCAATAACCATGTCTGCAATTTTAACAACTATCCAGATTATAACAAGTGTGAAAATAATAGTTGCACCAACAGGTATACCGGCAAAGTATGAGATAGCATATCCTGCCGAAGTGCCTGTGAACGCTGCAACTATTGACCACACTGTAATCCTTGAATAAACTTTAGTGAAGATCATTGCAATATTCGGCGGAATTGTAAGGAGCGATATCACCAGCACTACTCCTGCCATCCTGATATTCAGTACAATGGTCAGGGCTATTAGTGAGGTTGTAATGTATTTGAAAGTGTTTACATAGGGAGAGTAGGTCCTCGCAAACTGCTCATCGAACGAAATATAGAGGATGGTCCTGTAAAATATAGTGAAGTAAAACATCAGTACCACCGACATAATCCCAAGGGCAATTATATCCCCGTATGTAACTGTCAGAATGCTCCCGAAAAGGTAGCTCATAAGGTTCGGGGTATAACCCGGGGTCAGATAAATAAATATTATACCTGTAGCCATCCCCAGGGCCCACAAAATTCCAATGGAAGAGTCTTCCCTTATCTTTTGCCTCACTGACAGGTACTCAATTCCAAGGGCTGAAAGAATACTGAAAATTGCAGCGCCCACAACCGGATTTATCCCGATAAAATAGCCGATCCCAATTCCTCCGAACGATGCGTGTGTTATCCCTCCGCTGAGAAAGACCATTTTTTTCGAAACAATATATGTACCTGCCAATCCGGCAGTTATACTGGCAAAGAGAGCTCCTAGAAGTCCCTTGATTATAAACTCATATTGAAATATACTTCCTTCCACCGGTCAGTGTTTTTTGAGTACGGTATGGGGAACCTCTCCGTGGGTGATCAGCTGAATGGGACAGCCGTATGCCAGGAGGTCCTCGTTTGAGATCTCTGATGACGGATGATAATGAAGATGTCTGTTTACGCAGGCAAATGACTTAATGTGTGCCGATATGGTACCAATATCGTGCGATACCATAAGTATTGCCATCCGTTTGTTAAGCAGCCTCAGCTTTTCATAAAAATCATTCTCGAAGTTCGTATCGACAAAATTTCCGGGTTCGTCAAGAAGCAAAAGCTTCGGATCACCGATTACCGCCCTGCCAAGGAACACTCTCTGAAGCTGACCACCCGAGAGCTCGCTCAATGAAGAGTCAGAAAGTTCAGTAAGCCCAAGCTCCTCAATTACCCGGCTGGCTCTCTTCTTGTCAGGGGAAGTCATGATTGATACCACTCCTTTATGCATCATCAATCCCGAAAGTATTACATCCATAACAGTTACCGGAAAATTATTGTCGCCCGTTGAAATCTGTGGAAGATACCCTATCTTGCTTCTACCAAGGAGTCCGGGATTAAATATAAGTCTGCCCTTAACTGGTTTAACGAGACCGAGTATAACCTTCAGAAGGGTTGTCTTGCCTCCGCCGTTGGGTCCGATAACACCGATAAAATCATTTTCAAATACCTTCAGATCGGCATCCTGAAGGGCAATATTGTTCCCATAAGATACAGTTACTGACAACATTTCAATAAGAGTGACTGGCATATTCCCGGCTATTTAAGATTTTTCCCAGAGCCCTCCCTCAAAATCCTGATGATCTCAGTCGTTGATGCATACCAATCCTCCGACAGAGGATCGATGACGATTACACTTCCTCCGGCCTCATCTGCTATGGCTTTTGCATTCCTGGTATCATATTCTCTTTGAACCATAATGACCTTAAGGTTTTCTTTTTTTGCACGATCGATAAGCTCCCTGAGCCTTGAAGGGGAAGGTTCTTTCCCCTCATTCTCAACGGCAATCTCCTCCAGGCCATAATCTCTTGCCAGGTATCCAAGGTTCGGATGATATATCATAAATGATTTGCCGGATGATGATGAAGAAAGCTCCCTTGCCAGCGAATCAACCTCTCCGATTTTACCAGCAAGGTTATTAAAGTTTTCATTGTATTCCCTGCTGTTTTTCGGATCCAGCTCAATCAGAAAATCCTTTACGGAAGCTGCCATCTTCATTGCACACACCGGGGAAACCCAGTAGTGAGGATCAGCGCTTTCAATATGATCGCCTTCATTATGGTGCTCCGGAGCAATCGGATCAATAACATCGCCAAGCGACAGTTTTTTCATACCCCGGTTCATTTCATAGAACCTGTCGAGCCATGTCATTTCAAATCCCAGGTACCCGTTGCTGATATAGGCTACTGAATGCCTCAGCCTTGTTAGCTGCTCAGGGTAAGGCTCATAGATATGAGGATTTGCTCCTGCAGGGACCATTACATTCACTGAGAAATTTCCGCCTGCTATTCCATCCACAAAGTACCTGAATGGAGCGATACTGACCGAAATTATCCTGGTGTCAGTTTCGTTCCTCCTTCCGCATGAAACAACCAGAACTAGTACGATAAGGCTGGCAAATCTTTTCATCACGTATTTTTTCAGTCAGGTACAAAAATAACACATAACAGAAGAAAAGGTTTATGTATCTTAAATAAATTAATATGCTTATTTTTGGCTGGTTCAAAAGTAAAACCTGTCTGTT
>DAIUKI010000313.1:0-4031 GCA_036848255.1 Bacteroidales bacterium
TAATTTTCTTTTTGAGAATTATTTTATTAATCCGATCCGTAAAAATAAATCACCTTTCTGTCGGTGTCGGACCAATTAAGTATATTTAAACACTTATAACCGCGAAACATATTTCCTGTTATGAAAAAAAAGATAGTCACATTCGGTGAGATTATGCTGCGCCTGGCAACACCTGAGCATCAACGATTTACTCAGGCAACATCCCTGTTGGCAACTTTCGGGGGCGGCGAGGCCAATGTTGCAGTTTCACTTGCCAATTACGGATTAATTACAGAATATGTAACCCGTCTTCCGGAAAACGATCTGGGGCAGGCAGCCATTATGGATCTGAGAAAACATAATGTCGGAACAAATCATATAATCCATGGAGGCAGGAGATTAGGAATTTATTTTCTTGAAACGGGAGCAGTCTCAAGGCCAGGCAAGGTTATATACGACCGTGCAAATTCATCAATTGCAGAGGTTAAACCCGGGATGATCAACTGGGATGAAGTATTCGAAGATGCTGTATGGTTTCACTGGACAGGGATCACACCGGCTATCTCAGAAGGAGCTGCACTGGTATGCATGGAAGGTATAAAAGCAGCAAACCAGAAAGAGATAACTGTTTCATGCGATCTTAATTTCAGGAAAAATCTCTGGAAATGGGGAAAGAATGCAGGAGAGGTTATGCCGGACCTGGTAAGTGGCTGTGATATCATACTTGGAAACGAAGAAGATTCTGAAAAGGTCTTTGGAATTAAACCGGAAAGAGGAGATGTTTCCAAAGGGGTTGTAAGTGCTGATGAATATAAATCGGTTTGCGTAAAACTAATGAATCAGTTCCCAAGGGCAAAGAAGGTGATTATAACACTTCGTGGTTCAATAAATGCGGACCATAACTCATGGTCGGGTGTTCTGTTTGACGGGAAGAGGCTATATGAAGCACCGGAGTATCAGATAACCCATATTGTTGACAGAGTGGGCGGGGGGGATTCCTTTATGGGTGGTTTGATTTACGGTTTGATCACCTGGCCCGGTGATGACCAGAAAGCTCTAAACTTTGCAGTAGCCGCATCATGCCTTAAACACACAATTCACGGTGATTACAACCTTGTATCTGTTTCGGAAGTTGAACAGCTTATGAAAGGTGATGGATCGGGGAGGGTTGTACGCTGATATTTCTTTTCAAGGCAATGACCGTTAATATCGCTGAAGCAAAGAGGGAACCAGCCATAAAAATATAAGAGGCGCCAAATCCTCCTGTAGTGCCATTTAAGTAACCCACTATATAAGCACCGACAAAAGATCCTAAAGCGCCCAGACTGTTTATTAATGCTATTGCGCCGGCAGATACGTTTCTGGGCAGTACCTCAGTTATTACTGCGAAGAAGGGTCCGTATGGAGCATACATTGCTCCTCCTGCAATAACAAGCAACAAATATGATAACCAGAAGTTGGTTGTACCGATCAGGTATGAACCATAGAAGGCTAAAGAGCCTATAAAAAGGAAGGGCCATATATACGATTTTCTTTTTAATGTTTTATCGGAGAAGTAGGATGCAGTTAACATACTTATTATGGCTAAAAGGTAGGGAACTGATGCCAGCCACCCTGTTTTTACAATGTCTGAATCGGGAGCAGCATTAATTATTGATGGCAGCCACATTACAAATCCGTATACTCCGATGCACCATAAGGCATATTGAAGGCATAGTAAAATAACAATCCTGGATCTAAACGCTGCAGCATAGTTCTTTACCGGTTTAATCGATTGTTGCTCAATATCCAGCTGGGCCTGTAAATCATTCTTTTCTTTATCCGTAAGCCATTTTGCATCACCGGGCCTGTCTACTACGAGGCGCCACCACAAAAATGCCCAGAGTATAGCCGGGAAACCTTCCAGGATAAACATCCACCGCCAACCAACGGAATCTATTAAATAGCCGGATAAAACAGACATCCATAATATTGTTGCAGGATTGCCGAGGATCAGAAAAGTATTAGCGCGTGAACGTTCAGATTTCGTGAACCACTTGCTCAAAAAAACCAGCATTGATGGCATAACGGCACTCTCGACAACGCCGAGCATAAATCTGATAACGATAAGCCCATTTACATTTTTGGTCAAACCGGTTGCCATTGCAAGGGCTCCCCAAAGAATTAGGGACCAGAATATTAATTTCCTGGCACTCTTATTTGCAGCATACACTGCCCCGGGTATCTGAAAGAAGAAATAACCAAGAAAGAATAGCGATCCTAATAAGGAGGACATTGCTGCTGAAATATTAAGATCTTCAGCCATTCCTCCTGCCGCCGCGAATCCGAAATTTGCACGGTCGAGATAAGCAAGACTATATGTGATAAAGGCAATCGGTATTAACCGGTACCACCTTTTTTTCGATAACACATTTCCCATTATAATCGATTACTTCAATCAGCTAACTCCATAACCTGTCGTGCGACCGTTTCTGATCCCATTCAGGTGTCGGATTGAACCAGCCCGAATCTTTTCCCAGATGTTTTTTACACTCCTCTTCATTCAGTTCAACGCCTAACCCAGGGGCATCAAGGGGAACATTGGCATATCCCTTTTCAATCATTGGCTTGCTTCCTGTGACTTTTACAAGATTGCTCCACCATGGAGTATCTACACTGTGATGCTCAAGTGCAAGGAAGTTCTGTGTTGCCGCAGCGCAATGGACATTTGCCATAAAGCACACAGGCGATCCTGCCATGTGCATTGCCATCGCAACGCCACACTCCTCTGCATAATCCCCGATCCTTTTTGTTTCAAGAAGACCTCCTGAAGTTCCAAGATCAGGCTGAATAATATCAACAGCGCGAGCATCAAGCAGGGGCTTAAATCCGCCTTTAAGCATATAGATATCTTCACCAGTGCAGGTCGGTGTTTCAATAGCATCTGAAACAATTTTCCACTGGTCAGTATAGAACCATGGCACCATATCCTCAACCCAGGCTAACCTGTATTTTTCCATAGTTCGCGCAAAACGGATTGAATTATTTATATCAAAATGCCCGAAGTGATCGGCACACAAAGGCATTTCATATCCAACGGCATTTCTTACTGATTCGACGTATTCAGCAAGACCTGCCAGTCCCTTGTCAGTGATCTGAACCTGGGTGAAGGGATGCAGTGCGTTGCCATAATTCATATAATCTCTGAGATCGTACTGCCCGGTTGCACCATCCCAGAATTTAGAATTGACAAGGGCATCCGGGATGTTAGCCACCACGTGAATGCCAAGATCCATTTTAAGCCAGGTAAATCCCTGATCTTCAACTCTTTTTTTCATAGTGACAGCAAAAGCCTGCGGATCCCTGGCACCGGGTGTATCAGCATATAGTCTGATTTTGTCGCGATATCTTCCTCCAAGGAGCTGCCAGGCGGGAACGCCATAAGCTTTGCCTGTAAGATCCCATAGTGCAATCTCTACGGCACATACTCCTCCTCCCTGACGCCCATGATATCCATACTGCCTGATTATCTTGAAAAGCATTTCAACATTGCAGGGATTCAATCCGAGGATCCTGCTTTTAAGAAATAATGCATAGCGTCCGTCAGCGCCATCCCTGACCTCTCCGAGCCCATAAATACCCTGATTGGTATCAATCCTGATAATCCATTTATTGGCGATCATTGCCATACGCATATCGGTAATCTTCAGCTCTGAAGGGCTTGATGCCCTCTGAACATTTGATGTGGTTTGTGCTATTGTATCTTCTACCGAAAGATGCATAAGTCCGCCAAGGGCGATCCCTCCAAGCGCACTCTTCTTCAGGAAATTCCTCCGGCTGTTATCGGTCGCAGGATTGATAATTTCTGTCCTAATAACCACAGTTTCAGCTTTCTCAACCTGTCTGCTATGATTTATTATTTTTTCTAACACTTTCTTCATAATAAAGACTTATTTTATGTAATCTTTTTAACAAGTAACCAGCAACAAGCAACCAGAAACCACCAATCACCAGTTACGATCTTTGAAATAATTATCAAGTTCCGTTTTTGACATTGGCAGCTTACCTGGATA
>DAIUKI010000314.1:0-4023 GCA_036848255.1 Bacteroidales bacterium
TTGATGTACATAACATCATTCCCGTTTACCATTCGGATTGCAAGATTGTACTTACCACCTTTGAGTTTTTTTCTTTTGTCCAACACAATGTTAAATGTGGCCATATGTTTATTTTTAAACTTTTGGAAGCTCAGGAAGGCTCTCCCCCATCCTGCCTCCGTTTATCACCCAGTTGTCGATTTGATTTCTTTCGAACAGGGTTCTTGTCCCCAGCTTAATGTGCGGGATTTGATTTTGACTGACTTTTTTGTACACATAGCTTTCTGACATATGAATGTAATCCGTCAGTTCCTGAACATCTAAAAACTTTTTTTCTTCCATTGATATTAATTTTTATCCTTTTATACCCATATTGAGAGGGTAACAAAAATATAAGGAAAAAAATCTGCAAAACAAAATTTCAAGTCAGAAAAAAGGGCCCAAAGATATATTTTTCTTAATTCCGAAGCCTAGAATCGATGCGGATTTACGATTTTACTCAAAAGATTATCTCGGCTGTAATGGATAAAAAACTTAAAAGGTAGACCTGGACCAATTCTAAAGGTGTTTTAACACAAGATCACAATTGAGCAATGATTCTAATCTTGGAAAATATGATTCTGTCTGAAATGCAACCAGAATTGATCTGTCGGGGTTTTGGAAGGATATCTGATAAGGATTTTGTTTGCCCATTACCTGAAAGGAAGTGAAATCCTAAGTCAATAAGATAAAGAATGTTCGGGATTCCGAACGGACAAAAGTTACAACCAGTTGAAAGAACTGTCTAAAAGCCGCTCCTCAGGGTAAATAATTTTACCCGAGTATTTTATTTATCACAACCAATACTCCACCTGTGATAAATGCAATGATCCACCATGAATAGGCAACCCTGGAATAGAGATGGAGTGATCTGCTAACTTTTTCACTCGGGCCTTCCCTGAGGTTATGTCTCCAGAGTAAGAATGTATCTGTAAGCATTCCAAGGAGGGAAGAATACCCGATTACTCCATGCAATGTCAAGATTCCCTTAGTTGAACCAATTATCATTAAAGTAGTTGCTGTAATATCGAGGGCTAGACCGATTGAATAAAAAAGTAATATCCTTGAAGTAATCAGTTGATGTCGTTTTTCATTGAAGTATCCGATTGAATAGAACGCCAGTGCTATGATTACAACCATCGAACCTATCATTGATGATATTTTCATGGATGTTTTGGTTTTAAGAATCTATATTGAATGATTTTTTATTATAAGGGATTTGTTAGGATTAGTCTGTTCCTAATTACCCATTTTGCCAAAATCGATATTTAAGCCGATAAAGAATCGTCGTCCAGGAGAAATGAAGTTTATATTTTCAGGAGTGATAACATTGAATATATTGTCTACTCCTGCAGTGATCCTTATCCATTTGTATTCGTCAGATATTGTTACCTTCAGTGTGCTGTATGGCTTGTCAATATATGTTTTTTCCGGGGTAATTTCATAGAATTTTTCACCCATAAGCTTTAAATAAATCTGAGCTGTAAAGGAATTTTTTTCCCCCCTCGTTATATAATCGGCAGAAATATTCCCTGAATGTTTTGTTGTGCCATAGAGTTGGATATCCGTTTCATTATCATGCGAATTAACATAGCTATAACCAGCACTGATCCAAAATCCGCCAAATATCTTTTGTTTGGATAAAATATCTGTGCCATATATCGTTGCGCTGGCAATATTCTGATATTGACGGGTAAGCCTGACCGAATCTAGTAACCATCTGTCGGAGATCATGTCGGTTATCGCATTCCGGTAAACTGTAACTGAAGAGTTGTTCCATGATCTCAATAATTCTGCTGATCCGGATATATACTTGGAAGATTCTGGTTTTAGCCCTGTATTTCCTATAATAAACCACTCTCCGAAATGATCAAAATTCATATACAACTCTTTCAACGACGGGGAACGAAATCCTGTTCCCATTGATGCCCTGAAGTTCATGAAACCCTGTTTTAATAGCAGAGATAATTTTGGCGCCGCATTGAATCCATAACTGCTATGATAACTGGTTCTGATTCCAGCTACTATATTCCAAAGCTGCCCAAGCTGGATATCATCCTGGACATAAAGAACTTCCTCTCTTTCACTTTTTAGACCGCCTTCATTTCTGACAGAAAAAAGACTTTCGTTATTATATTCCAATCCTGCTATCAGATTATTTTTTTCGGAGATATGGAAATTTCCTTGTGTCCTGATAGTCTGTATGATATCATATGACACAGTCTCCTTTCTATTGTCAAGAAGCTCAAGTACATTATAAATGTTGTACCTGTCGTAGTAATAAGAAAAATCAATAGAATGATTTCCGAAAAAGTACTTCCCTTTCAATCCGGCATTAATATCCTGGTAGAAGTCATGGGCTGGACGGGCACTCACATTTCCCCTTACAAACTGATAATATGTTGTGTGCGGAGTAAAGGAAAGCCTTGAAGTTGGTGTGATTTCAAACTTCTGATTGAGGCTGAAAGATCTATATGGATTCTGAGTCCAGTCGTGGGAGGTTTCCGGAGTGATGTCATAACCTTCGGTATGGTTAAAGTTTAAGCTTGTTCTCGACCCGACAATCCCTTTTTTGAGACTTATTCCCCCGCCTGTTGCTAATTCATTGTATTTTGAATATCGTGAATAAAATTTGCCTTCAAAAGATTTGGAGATTTTTTTGGTTATGATATTTATTATACCACCAATCGCATTTGAACCATAAAGTGATGAGGAAGCCCCCTTTATTACTTCAATTCTCTCAATGTTCTCCATATTGAGCATTGAATAGTCTATATCACCATTTACCTCTCCGGCAATCCTTTCACCGTCAACAAGAAACAGCACATATTTTGAATCCATACCCTGCAAGGTTATTGAAGCCCTTTGTCCATAATAGCTTACATCAAGTCCGGGAACCATATTCTGTAATGCGGCGGTGGCATTTGTGATACCCAGGTCTAGCATATTTTGACCATAGATAACCTGTGTAAGAACAGGAACATTCTTTAACATTTTTTCTGACTTGGTACCTGTTACAACGACCTCATTCAGATTGATACTTGATTCCTTCAGGATGAAATCTGAAGAATTATATCCTCTGGCTATTTCAATCTGTTTTTCCTGGGTCTCATAACCAATAAGGGAAACACGCAGAGTGTATGTTCCAGACTTTACAATTTTAATATGGTAAACTCCGTCGTTATTAGAAACAGCTCCTGCTGTAGTCCCAACTAACACTATCGTTGCACCTGAAACGGAACTGCTATCGGGTAAAGCAATTCGACCGGAAACTGAAGTTTCCTGGGCACATACTATTCTGGAAACCATTAAAAGAAATAACATCAGTAATTGTTTCATATGGAAGACCTAATCAGTTTATAATTGAAACAACTCCTAATATTATTTGAAAGACGGGAGACATACTCTGGTATTATTCATTATTCAAGACTTTTTGATCCGTCAGGTTGATATTTGTACTGGAAAGTAATGTGCCCTGATAAATTTGTTGCGCTGTAATATCTTTTAAACCATACTTTTGCGTATTTCCCATCGCCGGTTTTAACAAAGAATATGTAATCGGAGGGTACAATTTGTGTGCCCTGGGCAGCCAGTTCAATCGTGAACCAGGTATTAATTTCAGGGTTAATTACATAAGTTGCGTAACCTTGCTGTACAGCGATATTTACAGATGCGTCTGCAGAAAAAGTTGCAGTATCCGGAACAATTTTCAGTGCGTCAAATCCGATTTGTCCCTTTAGGTAAGAATTGGCAGCACTTCCAAGGCCATTACCAGACAGGCCTCCATTTGTCTTTATGCGGTATCGCTGAAATGCAAGATCCCATTCTTTAGAGGTAAGAGGATCGGAGACCACGATAGTGTCGTTTTCTGCAAAACTGAAATACTTCCAGATTGTGGAACTTGTTGAGTTTATCTCAAAACTCTGTGATTGGATCGGAAGATTGGAATTTTCTTTTGAACAACCGGCTGCCAGTCCGATCAGTAATGTTAGTACATAAAATATT
>DAIUKI010000315.1:0-4018 GCA_036848255.1 Bacteroidales bacterium
ATTTACTTTTGATGCATAATTCTTTTCCGGTAGAAAAATTACGGTACATAATTCTTTTCTTTTTACTGTCAGTTATTTTTATTCCAGTCTTCTCAAATAATTTACAGGAGCAGGATTCTGCCATCTTTGAACAGAGAGAATTTAATACCGAAGCCCTTATCAGAGGCGAAAGACTTTTCTATGGTCTGGTATACCAGGGAAATAAATCAATAAATTGTGCTCAATGTCACAATACTCTTGTTTCTGACACCCTAAACTGGAACCCTGACGCCCTTGAAATTTCTAAGAAGTACCTGGATAAAAGTGCTGCCGATTTGGGCAAAGTATTGCTCAAACCTGCCGGGATAAAATTGGCACTGGTGCACCAAGGGTTTCAATTATCTGCCGAAGAGATAATGATGATCAAAGCTTATATGGATAAACTGACTGTTATGGGTCTTAAACAACAGAAACCTGTAGTAACGAATCTTTTTTTGTTCATAATTGCCTCCTTTTTATTTCTGATTTCAATTACTGACCTGACAATCAGTAAAAGAATTAAAAAACAGTGGATCCACTTTATCGTACTTACTTTAACGGGTATTTTTATAACTAAAACCCTTGTAGCAGGCGCCATTGCAATTGGCCATTCCCCGGGTTATTCCCCTGATCAGCCTGTTAAATTTTCACATGCAGTTCATGCCGGCCAGAATAAAACAGATTGTATTTACTGTCATAGTTATGCCCCTTACAGTAAATCAGCAGGGTTTCCCCCGGAGAACGTTTGCATGAATTGCCATCTGTTGGTGCGAAACGGAACACGTTCAGGTGCGTTTGAAATAGCTAAAGTAGTAAGGGACTATGAGGAATTGAAGTCTATTGAATGGGTCAAAGTATATAATATGCCTGATCATGTATTCTTCAGCCACGGGCAGCATGCTGGTGCCGGAGGAATAAGCTGCCAGGAGTGTCATGGCCCTGTTGAAAAAACAGACAGGATCAGCCTTGCGAATGAATTAACTATGGGATGGTGCATTAATTGCCACCGCACCAGGAATGTAAATTTTCAAAACAACAAGTTCTATGCTGAGTACAGGGACCTTTCAGAAATGATCAGCAAAGGAGAGGCGGATAGTGTTACTGTTGAGGATATTGGCGGCACAGAATGTATGAAGTGCCATTATTAAGGGCAGGGTTGCGAAAAAAGTAGTTTATGATGAAAAAATACTGGAAAAGTGCCGAAGAATTTCAGGGAATCACTGCTGGCAATAACATGTATGGCGAAGAGACATCTAAGGACCAGGTTCTGGAATTATTTCGATCTGATTTTTTAAAGAAATATTCTACGAGAAGAGATTTTCTGAAAGTTTTCGGTTATAGTCTTTCTTCTGCTGCTTTAGTCGCAAGCTGCAAAAGACCGGTTCAGAAGGCCATCCCCTACCTGATACATCCGCCTGAAGTTACTCCCGGCAAATCATTATACTATGCGACAAGTTTTTATGACGGACATGAATATTCAGGTATTCTTGTCAAAACACGTGATGGCAGATCAATAAAAATAGAAGGTAATCTGCTATCGTCATTTAACAGGGAGGGTACATCAGCCAGAGTACAGGCATCCGTTCTTAGTCTGTATGATGATGCACGTCTGAAGTTTCCGACATCAGATCGATCACCTGTTTCATGGAATATTATTGACGAACAGATTATTAAGGACCTTGCAAGAATCAATTCAGCTGAAGGTGAAATTGTTCTGTTGACCTCGACTGTAATTTCACCCTCCACAATCAAACTCATCAATGAATTCGGAGCCCGTTTCAGTAATTTCAGGTGGGTGCAATATGATGCTGTTTCATATTCCGCTGTTTTGGAAGCCAATTTAATTTGCTTTGGAAAGGCGGTAATTCCTGATTATCATTTCCAGAACGCCGGATATGTAGTTTCAGTTAATGCTGACTTCCTTGGTACATGGGTGTCTCCGGTTCATTTTATCCAAAAATATGTTTCGCGCAGAAAACCTGAGAATGCAGAGAACAAAATGCTCCGGCACATACACTTTGAATCGGGACTGAGCCTTACCGGCAGCAATGCTGATAAAAGAATAAAAATTAAACCTTCAGAAGAAAAATCACTCCTTTCGGAATTGTATAACAGGATTGCTGCGAAAACCGGTGCTGAACAATTCACCGGAGCAACCGGCAGGGAAGAGCTTACAGAACTTGCCGATAACCTGTTGGCATCAAAAGGTAAATCAATAGTCGTGTCCGGAACAAACAATGTTGAAATTCAGATCATTGTTAATGGGATAAACTCTCTTTTAGGTAATTATTCAGATTGCATCGACCTGGACCGGAATCTTAACATTGCCGCAGGTATTGACAGCAGGTCAGAGGAACTCGTAACCGATATGAATGCCGGCAAGGTAAAGGCATTGTTTATGTATAATGTCAATCCTGTATATGATTACCCTGATTCAGAAAAGTTTCTATCAGGATTAAAAAAGACCGAACTGACTATAAATATGACAGGTTCCCTGAACGAAACAGTCGGAAAGGCAAAGTATGAATGTCCTGTTAATCACTATCTTGAATCATGGGATGATGCCGGGATAATTCCAGGTCAGCTAAGCTTGAGCCAGCCATGTATTAATCCTCTTTTTAATACCCGTTCGTTTCAGGATTCGCTGTTAATATGGTCCGGAAATTCAATTTCCTGGCACGACTATCTGATGGTAAACTGGGAAAAGGAATTTTTCCCGAAGTCAAATGTATCAGTTTTCAGGAATTTCTGGGATCTGAGCCTTGGCAATGGAGTATTCAGTTATGATATCCCAGGCAGTAAACCTGCTTTGTTTAATAAAGAAGGGCTGGCGAGGGCCATGAATAGTTTGGTGAATGCCGGAACGGATGGATTTGAAGTTGTTTTCCAGGAGAGTGTGGCCCTTGGAAACGGTATGCATGCAAATAATCCCTGGTTAATGGAATTACCCGACCCGGTTTCACGGCATTGCTGGGAGAATGTAGCTGCTGTTTCACCTGCTGATGCAGTAAAACTGGGTATCGTGACAGGACATTTGATTAAACTTGCGGATGGGCTCATCCTACCTGCATTTATTCAGCCCGGCCAGGCTGAGGGAACGGTTTCGGTTGCTCTTGGATACGGACATACAGACTCCGGGCCGGTTGCAAATAATGTGGGTATAAATGTTTATCCATTTGCCAGAATAACCGGAGGAAACCGGGTTTACGGATTTACTGCCAAAAAACTGGAAAATACCTTTAAGCAAAGCGGGTTAGCGCTGACCCAGGTCTATCATTCTATGGAGGGAAGGCCAATTGTAAGAGAAACTGTTCTCAGCAAATATAAGATTGACCCCGCATCAGGCAATGAACTTCATGAGGAATATGAATCAAAACACAGAACTCTTTATCCTGAAGTGAACTTTGATGGTTTTCACTGGGGCCTTGCAATAGACCTTAATTTGTGTGTTGGATGCAATTCCTGTGTTATTGCCTGCCAGGCTGAGAACAATATTCCTGTTGTGGGCAGGGAAGAAGTTAAGAAGAGAAGGATAATGCACTGGATAAAAATAGACAGGTATTATTCAGATACACCTGATGATCCGAAGGTCTATTTCCAGCCCCTTACGTGCCAGCACTGCGATAACGCGCCCTGTGAGAACGTTTGTCCGGTTTCAGCCACAAATCACAGCAGCGAAGGCTTGAACCAGATGACCTACAATCGTTGTATCGGCACCAAATATTGCATAAATAACTGCCCGTATAAGGTAAGAAGGTTTAACTGGTTCCGGTATACAAACAATAAAGCATTTGATTTTAATACAGCTTCAGATCTTGGTAAAATGGTTTTAAATCCTGATGTAACAGTAAGAGAGAGGGGAGTAGTGGAAAAATGTTCTTTCTGCGTACAGCGTATTCAGGAGAAAAAATTACAGGCCAAACTCGAAAACAGGACACTCAAGGATAATGAAATAAAAACTGCATGTATGCAAGCCTGCCCGTCAGGGGCCATCATCTTT
>DAIUKI010000316.1:0-4017 GCA_036848255.1 Bacteroidales bacterium
TTATAGTCGAGAGTGTTTCTCAGTATCTTATAATATCCTTCAACGGAAGTCTCAATAGCTTTCCTGTCAAAGTTCATGTAATAGCCGGCAGAGACCTGGTCGCCTCTCTGTGGTTTGATATAGCTGTCGCTTAACTTCCAGATATCAACCGGCGACATTGAAGTGGTGTTGGAAATCATATGAAGGTACTGGTATGCCCTTTGCGCCCCTATCTTTATTGATGATCCCGGTGTAAGTAAAAACCTTGATGAGAACCTGAATTCAAGGCCGGGATAAGTCTTAACCAGCTCTCCGTTGTTATGGGTGACCGTGTCAGTTATGGTTTCAACTGTTCTTGGCATCTCCCCAAAATACAGGTACTCTGTCTGCGGACCCTGATACATATAGTACGTACCCCTTAGGCCGGCCGAAACGGACAACCGCGGAGTGATTTCATATTCATCACCCAGGTACAGTGACGGTTCCAGTGCCTGCTCTTTCTCCAGCTCCCTGGCTAGAATGTCAGAATAGTCTCCGAACGGTTCCTGCCTTCCGGGAAGCAGAGAATATGAGGTTGCATCAATCCCAAACTCAAGCCTGTGATTTGTGGCGGGATTGTATGTAAAGTCTGTTCTGATGATTTTTTGGTTCAGTTTATAATACATGTTATTATAAACCGTCGAATCGGATTTTGTGGTGAGCTGATAGTCATAATTGCTCATTATGGCAAAGAACTGTGCTGTCAGTTTTCTGCCGAAAGAGTGTTTCCATTTAAGGGTTGCCGCCGTGTTACCATAGTCAAACCCGCTCGCCATGTAATAGTCAAACCTGTCATTGCTTATATAGCCGGAAAGAGAAAGAGAGTTCTTTTCATTCAGGTCGGCACTTAATGATCCCTGTATGTCATAGAAGCCTGCTGTGCTCCGGCTCAGCATCGGATCGCTGAGCATGCCGAGAAGCCAGTCGGAATAGGTGGCTCTTGCTCCGAGAATGAATGATACTTTATCTTTAATGATCGGACCGTCGATCATCAGCCTGCCGGTCACCGGGCTTATTCCGCCGCTTACTTTTATCTTTTCCTTATTCCCTTCAGTGGGTATTATTTCCATCACTGATGACAACCTGCCTCCGTATTTTGCCGGCATCCCGCTTTTGAAAAGAGTGACATCGGCTATCAGGTCCGAGTTAAATGCACCGAAAAATCCAAAGAAATGTGATGAGTTGAGAATTGGCGCATAATTCAGAAGAATAAGATTCTGATCTGTGCTGCCCCCGCGGACATTATATCCTCCCGAGGCCTCCCCGACAGTCTGTACTCCCGGAAGCATCAGTGAGCTTTTCAGCAGGTCAGCTTCACCCAGTCCCAGCGGGATCTGTTTCAGCATCTTAACATTGATCTTTTCAATGCCTATCCGGGTGTTTTTAACGTTATTCTCACGGTTGGCGGAAACTATCACTTCATCAATCTGATTCATGCTTTCAGTCAGTGTAACATCAAGCGATCCGTCTGAATAGATAATAATATTTCGGCTGGCAAGCTTCATCCCGATCATCCTGTAATCAACGCGATACTGTCCGGGAGGCAATGAAATTGAGTAATATCCGACGCTATTTGTCATTGCTCCTGATTTGAGCTTATCGACATAAACGACTACGCTGGGTATAACCGTACCGTCCGCAGCATCTCTCACGACTCCTGAAAAAGTAACTCTCTCCTGTGATCTGGATGCAGACGCTCTCCCGATCTTGAATATTTTATATTCATCACTGATCGACTGGTCCTCGGTTTTCGTGACGGGCCTCACAAAATCGTCAGTCGCTGCTGCATCATAATTCCTCCTGATGTATTCGGAATACTCCTTCCCAAATCCGGTTTTGATTGAATATCCTTTTGAGAGAATGACTTTATCGTCTTCAGTGATAATAAATGAGAGGCCTTCGCGCCTGAGGGCGTTGTCGAGCACCCCGTCAACGGTGCTGTTCTCAGCCTTCACGGTAAGATAAAGACTGTCAACCCACTTATCTGAATAATATATTTTGACCGGAACCTTTTTTTCAATGGTATCAACCATGTCACTGAATAGTATCTGGCTGAACTGGAATGTCAGGTTGTTGTCCTGTCCGCAGACGTAAACAACGAGGTTCAGAAACAATATTAAAAGGAAATTTTTTTTCATAAGGATATTCAAAAGTGCTTCACAGGTTGTTGAACAGCCTCAGTGCACTTATTATCTGGTTTTATTTGCATTGCGAACATTAATCTTAGGAGGTCAGAAATTAAGCAGCAGTCCTAACAGTGCAACTCCCGTACCCCCGGCAATCAGGCTGTCGAACCTGTCAAGAAAACCACCGTGTCCGGGGATCAGGTTGCTGAAGTCCTTCACGTTATATTTCCTTTTGTAAATCGACTTTGCGGTATCTCCGACAAATGCGAAAATGACTACCACCACGGCAAATAATATTGCATTTATTTGTGGCGCGATGATGAGGTTTTTGAAAACGAAAGCACTCAGGATGGCAATCAGTGCCCCGCCAATGAGGCCCTCAACCGTCTTGTTGGGACTGATCTTAGGAAACAACTTTGTTTTGCCAAAGAGCTGGCCTGATACCTGGCTGAAACCGTCAAAGATGCAAAGGATAAGAAAGGCAAACAGCATCACCCCTTTCTCCATCCGGCTGAAAAAATAAAATCCGGCAGAGAAAAGCGCCAATACCAATATTGAGAGCCAGAAGAAATTCCTGAAGTTGTATCCAGACTCCCTGAACAGTTTATACAGTTCGGCAAATCCAACGACTATAATCAAAACTGCCAGTATCCTGAAAACAGCGGGGTTAATAGCAATACTGAAGAATACGATACTGGTGATTATGAAATAGTTGATGTGTTTTATCCAGGCTTTGCGTTTAGCCTGTGGTTCTTTTCTCCTGTTGATGAGATAAATGCCAATTGTTCCAAGTAAATAATAAACCAGGATGACAGTATAAATAACCCAAACTGTTTTCATCATTTGTCCAAGTAAGGTATTACCTCAAACGCGCTGATAATCATTACAATGCCGAAGAGTATCATACCCAGGGCATACCACAGGCGAATAGGGCCGTCTATTCGTTCCAGCTTCGCACCTTTCAGCAGTTTTGGTCCGGCCAGTGCCCCGAGTATTGTCCCGGCGGTAAGAAAAAAAACCAGGGTAAGATCAATCTCTCCTACCAGGAAGTGTGCTCCAAGTGCAGAGGTGGTATTAGCCATGACAACCATCAGGGATGTGCCTATCACCACCTTGACCGGTTTACGCATTGACAGCAATCCCGCCTGCGCCGGTGTGGCTCCGGTTGTCCCGAAAGTAGCGGTTATGACCCCTGCCAGAAATCCGAAAAGTGTGCCTTTGACAACTTGTTTAAATTTCTGATCTTCATGTTGTCCGACCCCGTTAGCCTCATCCTTTTTCTTATTCCAGATGCTTCTGATCATAAGCAAGGCAATCACAACAGCATAAGAGCCATAGCAGATTATCAACTGTTTATGGGTAATCAGGCTTGTAAAACTCGCTCCTCCCAGTGCGCCTAAAATACCGGCGCCTGCCATAATCAGCCCCAGGCGGACATCAATATTATTGTTACGGTAATGTCCGATTGATCCGATCATACAGATCGGGAGCGTAGCCGCCAGGGAGGTTGCAACAGCTACCTGGGCAGGCACTCCGAAAAGTATCGTAAGGATAGGGATAAAGAAAAAGCCGCCTCCGCCTCCGCCTATCAGGGTGCCGATGAGTCCGACGAGAAAACCGACAAGCGGCAGCCACAGATCGATGTATTCAAAGGAGGAATGAAATATCATCTCTGTTGTTCCTTTTGTGCATTTCTCTCTTTAAGTACCCAATATAGACCCTTAACGTTTGACCGCATCTCAGGTATTACCAGGTCTATTGCGATGCACTCAATAGCGCCCAGAATTCCCCATACTATCATGAAGTAATATAACGGGGCAATAAAACCTATTGTGAAAAGGCATATAAAAAAAGCACCCTGGATGTACCCTCC
>DAIUKI010000317.1:0-3986 GCA_036848255.1 Bacteroidales bacterium
TGAACTGGGCTGTCGCATATACATGATCCTCGGGAACATAATTCCATTCGTCACTTCTTGATACTCTCATATTCAGAAAGTATTCTGCACCGGGCACTACTTCTAATCCCGAAACAGGTATGGCAACAATGGTATCCCGACCCGGGCTGAAACCGGGGAAGGAGAGCTTTCCGGATTTAACTGCAACACCATCGGATACTATATCCCAATCAAATACAAATTCTGACAGATCGGTGAAAAAATATTTATTCCTGATCCTGATTGACCCTGTTGCAAGGTTGACCGGTTCAAATCCTACATACTGATAAACTTTCTTCACTTCAGCAAGTCCGGGCTTGCCTGTCCTGTCGGGCCAGGTGAGGCCATTAATACAGAAGTTGCCATCGCTGCGGATTCCCTCTTCTCCGAAATCACCTCCGTAGGCCCAGTATTTCTCTCCATTCTCATCTGCAACCACCAATCCCTGGTCAACCCAATCCCAAACGAACGCTCCCTGCAGTTTCGGATATTTTTCAATTATATCCCAATAATCCTGAAGGTTGCCAGTTGAGTTTCCCATGGCATGAGCATATTCGCAAAGGATAAGGGGTCGGTCGTTCGCGGGATCTTTTGCATACTGCTCGATCTGCCCAATTCTGGCATACATTGGACAAACAATATCAGTATGCCTTTCGGTCGTATTTGTATTGTTTTCAGCACGCTCGTACTGAACCGGACGCGTGATGTCCCTGGCCTTTGTCCATAAATAATTGTTAAGGAAGTTATGCCCGTCGCCAGCTTCATTTCCGAGCGACCAGATTATCACCGATGGATGGTTTTTATCCCGTTCGACCATTCTCTGCATCCTGTCGAGATGGGCAGCAGCCCATTCCTTCTTGTCTGCCAATGTTACATCTTTGTTATATCCGATTCCGTGTGATTCTATATTGGCTTCATCGACAAGATAAAGTCCGTATTTGTCGCACATTTCATACCAAAGCTCCTGGTTGGGATAATGAGAGGTTCTTACAGCATTTATATTGTTACTCTTCATAACCCTGATATCCTTCAGAATTGTTGCCTCATCAATCACATGTCCTGTTACATCATTATGCTCATGAATATTGGTGCCCTTTAAGAGGATTGCCACACCGTTGACATGAAGCTGTGAGTTGAAGATCTCAACCTTTCTGAAGCCGATCCTGACACTTACGCTTTCAAGATTATTTCCAAAATTATCCTTCAGGCTGAGAACCATCGTATAGAGATTTGGGGTTTCGGATGTCCACTTTTTAATGCCGGGGAATTGCTTGGTGAAATTAATGAAAGCTCCATTTTCTGAAAGTTTAATATCTTTTGTCTCCCCATAGATCTTCTGATCGTTCTCAAATAGTGCAGCCTCTACAATAAAATCCTGTGCATCCTGATTGGTTGTATTGAGAGAGACATCCACCTTCAGCAGCCCGTCAGTATAGTTGTTTTCAAGATCCCCCACGGCAAAGAAGTCCTTGATCCAGGTTTTTGGTCTTGCATGAAGGAATACGCTCCTCTGTATCCCGCTGAGCCGCCAGAAGTCCTGGTCCTCCAGATAACTGCCGTCGCTCCATCTGTACACTTCAACTGCAATTGAATTATTGCCTCTCTTGAGAAACTTCGTTATATTGAATTCAGCCGGGACTTTGCTGTCTTCGCTGTACCCGACCAACTGTTCATTCACCCACAGGTAAAAAGCCGAACTCACTGCCCCGAAATGAAGGAAAACCTCTTTATCCGTCCATCCTGCAGGAATGGTAAAGGTCCTTTTATAGGAACCAACCGGGTTCCAGTCATGAGGAACATTCGGCGGATTTTTCGTGAATGCATACCCTATATTGACATAAATGGGAACATCATATCCCTTCAACTGCCAGTTCGACGGCACCTCAATATTATCCCAGTCGCGGATATCATAATCATCCTTGAAGAACCAATAGGGACGCTTATCAGGAGAGTCAACATAGTGAAACTTCCAGATCCCGTCCAGTGAAACATAGTTCGGAGAATTAAGCTTATTTCCTTCCAGTGCGGTCAGTTCATCCGGAAAGCTTATCATTGATGCATGAGGGGCCTCCCTGTTCTGATTAAACATTTCGGGATTCTCCCAGTCGCGGGGTTCCTTTTCGGTAAAGGCAATGTCTTCATATTTGCTGTATCTTTTACAGGCTGAAAACATCAGAACCGTCATCAGCATAAAGTAAGGCAGTTTATTCATGAGTATTTATATTAATTTGCTATATATTTTAAGCACCGGATTACCATAGTCCTTTTAAAAGTAACCAAAAGAACAATCTCATCCAAAAAAAATGTTCAGAACAATCCCGAGATTCGTCCTTCAGCATCTATATCGATTTTTTCGGCCGATGGTATATTTGGCAATCCTGGCATTCTCATAATTGTGCCTGCTATCGGAACAATAAATCCTGCTCCTGATGAGAGTTCGACCTCTCTTATTTTGATAGTAAATCCCACCGGACGGCCTCTTTTGTTCTGGTCATCCGACAATGATTTCTGCGTCTTTGCTATGCAGACTGCCAGGTTGCCAAAACCAAGCCTGTCGATCCTGTCAAGCTGGTTTTTTGCTTTCACTGTATATTCCACATGATCGGCGCCATACATTTTCCTGCAAATGGTCTCAATCTTCTTTTCAAACGGCCACTCAAGGTCATAAAGCGGTTTAAAGCAGTTAGCGCAATCGCAAATTTCCTCAAGCACCTTGTTTGCAAGATCTACTGCTCCTTCACCTCCCTTTGACCAGGCTTCATTTAGCGAAACCTTTACATTTCTCATAGTACAATGGCTGGTCAGGAGATCGAGCTCAGCCTTTGTATCGGTATCAAACCTGTTAATAGCAATAACAGGTCTGAAACCGAAGTATTTCATATTTTCAATATGCTTGTCAAGATTGTCAAACCCTTTTTTCAGTGACTCAAGGTCCTCATTGACCAGTGATGAGAGTTTGGCCCCGCCGTGGTACTTGAGCGCCCTGACGGTTGCTACAATTACTACGGTATTCGTCTTCAGATTGCCTACCTGTGATTTAATATTGAAGAATTTCTCGGCGCCCAGCTCACTTGCAAAACCGGCTTCAGTAACTACATAATCACTCAGAGAGAGCCCTGTTTTGGTTGCAATAATTGAATTGGTTCCCTGAGCGATATTTGCAAATGGTCCGCCATGTATGATAGCGGGGGTGCCTTCAAGCGTCTGAACCAGGTTTGGTTTTATTGCCTCCTTAAGGAGAGCGGCCATTGCGCCGTTGGCCTTCAGGTCACGGGCAAACACGGGTTTATCTCCGTATGTATATCCGACAAAGATATTTCCAAGCCTCTCCTTCAGATCTTTCAGATCCCTCGCCATGCATAATGTTGCCATTACTTCAGAAGCGGCAGTAATATTAAAGCCCGATTGCCGGGGAATACCTTCAGTGGTGCCTCCCAATCCAATAACTATATCTCTCAGCGATCGCTCGTTCATATCCATCACCCTTTTCCACTCAATTGTTCTGGGATCGATACCAAGGTTCCCGTCAGGATTCTTCAACTGGATATTATTGTCGATAAGCGCGGCAAGAAGGTTGTGCGCTTTTTCAACGGCCGATATATCACCGGTAAAGTGAAGGTTTATATCTTCCATCGGAATAACCTGAGAATAGCCGCCCCCGGCAGCACCACCCTTTATGCCGAAAACGGGGCCAAGCGATGGTTCCCGGAGCACAACGGTTGTTTTTTTGCCAATCCTGTTTAATGCCTGGGCCAGCCCTATCGAAGTTGTTGTTTTTCCTTCTCCGGCAGGAGTTGGGGTAATAGCGGTGACAAGAATCAGTTTCGCCTGTTTTAAACGTTCCTCATTAATAAAATGCAAAGGTATCTTCGCTTTGAATCTGCCGTATAGTTCCAGTTCATCCGGAGGTATGCCAAGTAACTCTGCAATTTCAGCAATGGGTCTGATTTTGGCTTCCTGGGCTATTT
>DAIUKI010000318.1:0-3979 GCA_036848255.1 Bacteroidales bacterium
TAAATATACAATGCTTTATTTCCATTTTTTTAATCAATTATTTCAAAATTACTTTAAAAGCACTACTTTTGCGGAGTTAATTTTTTAAGTATTTTAAGCATAAACTGTTATGGCAAAGAATAAGAAAGATGATAATCCCCAGGGAATTAAGAATGTCGAGGAAACACTGACCAAAACAGAACAATTTCTGGAAGAGAATTACAAACCATTATTAATCGGATTGGCTGTCGTGGTTTTTCATGTGGGTTTATTCTGGCTCGGGAAAATGTATCTAACGAAAAAAAATGACGAGGCCCAGTCACAAATGTACCAGGCTCAGAAATATCTTGAGCTCGACTCAATAAACCTTGCATTGAATGGTGACGGCAATTACCTGGGATTTCTTGATATAGCAAAGGAATATAAATTCACGAAGGCCGGAAATCTCGCACGCTACAGCGCCGGTATATGCAATCTGCACCTCGGGAACTATGAGGAAGCCATAGAATACCTCGACAAATACTCAAAAAAGGATAAAGTGATCGGATCAATAGCTATCGGTGCTACGGGCGATGCATGGGTCGAGCTCGGCGACACTGAAAAGGGCATTTCAAAATATCTTGAAGCTGCCGGATTTGCAGACAATTCATTTAACACACCGCTGTACCTCATGAAAGCTGCCGAACTTTATGAAATAAATGGCAAGTATACAGATGCCCTGAAGCTTTACGAGAGGATAAGGGAAGAATATCCGACCAGCACCGAGGGTTCATCAATCGACAAGTATATTGCCCGGGCAAAACTCCTTTCGAAATAGATGAGCACGGCTGACCTTTCGGGTTACGATCCGGCACTGGTCCCCGATGCCGGCAAAATGAGATTCGGGATAGTGGTATCCGATTGGAACCAGGAAATCACAAATGCTTTACTCGATGGTGCTTTAAAAACCCTTAAGAAGCATGGTGCAGCTGATAGCAACATTGTCGTAAAGCATGTACCCGGTAGTTTTGAGCTTACCCTTGGCGGTCAGTTTCTCGCTGAATATGATGATCTTGATGCAATTATCTGCCTTGGCTGCGTAATCCAGGGAGAAACCCCTCATTTCAGTTATATATGCCAGAGCGTTACTTACGGTATAACCAAGCTTAATCTCGAATACAATATTCCCTTCATTTTTGGTGTACTCACTACCCTTAATAGCGAGCAGGCACGCGACCGTGCGGGCGGCAAGCATGGGAACAAAGGTGATGAGGCAGCTGTTACGGCCATAAAAATGGCAGCCCTTCAGCGCGAAATTGAATAAAGACCGGATATTCTACCTCAGGCATAAACCACGATAGGGACAATACCCACACTTGACAGTACTGACTGTCATCCGGAACGGTTCTTCAAGACTGAATATTGCTGTGACCACTTCCTTCAGTCCTTCCATAAAGTCTTCTCTTATTGTCTGGTAATCCTCCACGACTATTTCGCTGTTCCTTTCTTCCCTTATCCTTAGCGTATCGGAAAATTCTCCGGAAGAAAGGTCCTTCACCCTGTATATTGATGGACGCACAACAACTTTCTGATTATGAGCCAGATAGGCCTCGCAGTAAATCAAGATCTGCAACCACCCGTCCAGATCCTTTTTCCGGTCATCGACGAACAGATCACTCAATGCTGAAATCTTCTGAGCTGTCTCCCCTGTCTTGTAATCTACAATTCTTGTTTTCCCCGCCAGCCGGTCGACACGGTCAATACTGCCTCCAATCCTTACCTGTTTTGCTTCTTCGCCGGACCGGAACGGAAGGATGAATTGGAACTGCTTTTCAAGTTCAACTATCGTAAACGGAGCAATTGCCCTGTCTGCATTCAGTATTCTCCGGAGGTAATTGTAAAGGATGTCCCTGACAATAATATCGTTGCCGCTCAGTGGCCGCAGCAGGTCCTGACCGTAATTCATTTCTATAGCCTTATCTGTGATATCCATGAGATAACTTTCGTCCTTTTCCAGATTGCCAATAAATTCCCCGGAAATTGTCATGTTCAGGGAATCGCTGTAAATGGTCCTCATTATCCCGTGCAGGATTTGTCCAAACACAGCATGGTCAATTTCTGGTGATAAAACCGCTGGTTCCTTAAGACCGCAGACATACCTGTAATAGAACCTCATCCTGCAGTTCAGCCAGGTGTTGATCGCAGTCGGCGACAGGACAGCCTTCCCGGAATCATCCCCATACATTGTCAGTAGCCTTTTCAGGTGCAATCCGTTCTTTTGAACAAGGGGAGCAATCGTTGAGGGTGTTTTTATGTTGAAGTTCACATTCAGCACGGATGGCCCGATTATCTTCTCGTATTTCATCTGAGTGAGGAACCTGCTCATCTCACCGGTTCTCATTCCGGTCGAATCGGAATTGTAAATGAAAGTCACATTTTCCGCCCTGTGCAGAAGCCTGAAAAAATGATATGCATAAAGTGATTCCTGGTGATTTATCACAGGAAGGCCGAAAGCCTCCCTGATGCTGTAAGGAATGAATGAAGATCCCGGACTTGCAGAGGGAAGAATACCCTCATTGACCGAAAGCAATATGATGTTCCTGAAATCGAGAGCCCTTGTTTCAAGAAATCCCATTATCTGTATACCGGATAAGGGCTCACCGGTAAACGGGACCGACTGGTTTCTGAGGATCTTTTCAAGGATATTTATGTAAGTTTCATTTCTGAAAGTCACGTCCTGGGATCCGGTAATCGTCTCCAGCCTGGTAACAGACTTAATTACGGAATAAATAAATTCGTTTTGCAGCTTCCTTTGCAAAACCTTATCAGGGGATTCATCAAAATCATTTGCATATCCTGACGAAACCATTGACAGGACCTCTTTTAAATATTCCGAAAGATCCTGCGGAAGACTTGTTTTTCTGAAGATTGTTTTAAGTATGCCCGTCCGGAACAGGAACTCCCGGGGTATCCTGAAAAGGTTTTTTTCGGTTATTTCATCAATGATTTCCTTTTCGTCATCGCCTGTAATACTAACAATAAGCTCATGCCTGAGAATCTCCAGGACTTCCCTATATCCGAAATACATGCCATCATTTCCGGTAGCAAGGGTGCGCTGAAGGTTTAGAAGATGCCTCACCAGGCTGTATACTCCGGTCATTTTCAACGGATATCCCATTGTGATGTTGATATCGCCTGTATTTCCCGGCAGGCTTGTCAGCATGGGGACGATGAGATTTTCGTCAGCAAGTATTACTGCTGTGTGATGGGCATCTTCAGGCAATAATTCTGGTAACCTGTTAATCAGGTAAGGGATCATCTTAACCTGGGCAATATCTGATGTTGTCTCGATTATATTCCTGGAGACTTTCGGATCGCTGACGGTAAGAAGAGTTTTGTAACTCCAGTCATCAGGCATGTCATTCCTGAAAATTTTGAGGTTCCTCGTCATGAACATTCCTGCAGAATTGAGCTTCCCGTCTTTAATATAAGAGTCGTCATAATCCCAGTAAAAGCATGCACGGTCCTCCTCCTGTAGTTTTTTCATTATGGTAAGTTCGCACTTGTTCAGGGCATTGAAGCCGATGAAGTGCACCTTAACCCAGTTTGATTCAGGATTTTTCGCCTCAAGGAACTTTTCGGCGACATCCCTCAAAATCATCCCTTCATAAGCAAGGTCGCGTGATCGGAGGGCATTCCTGAATCCATTATAGAGTTCATTCAGTATCGACCAGACTGATATAAATCCTTCTTTCTCTGGCGATTGTTTTTCAGGTTCAAAGTTCTTCCAGAACCTTTTGATTACCTCTGCCTGCTCCAGGTCTATATCTCCAAACTGGTAATCTATGTTTTTGAAATCATGCACATTACGGAGCAAGGACGAAGCATCGGCCATATATTTGTCGATATCGTCAAAATCGTTGACAAGCATATCACCCCAGAAATAAAATTCATCAAAGCTCTCCGCATTTTTTTTAAGTCGTCGGTACACTTTGTAGAGCTCGAAGAGAAGTATTTCATT
>DAIUKI010000319.1:0-3954 GCA_036848255.1 Bacteroidales bacterium
ACATTTTTCTTCATAAACACATCATATGGCTGATGTGTTATATCCGTTACTATGAGCTGTGTAATTGTAGTCCCTCCACCGGAATAGGTTACGTTTTTACCTGATTCGAACGAGGATCTGACTGCCTCAGTATTGGCTGGTTTCTGTCCGTCAAGTATCTGAGGTAGTGTTGGAAGAGTATCTCCTCTGGTATACCCTGGGAAACCATGAACAGTCAATCCACCCGTATGGCTTAAAAGATTGGCTGTAGTAATCTTTTTGTTATTGGATTTTTCATCGTATGGGAATTTCCATGAAACGAGATAGTTGTTAATATCTGCATCAGGATCAATCTTCTTCTCCTGGACCAGTTTCAGCACACCCAGGCTGTTCAGGGATTTGCTGATCGAGGCTGCCTGGAAAAGTGTTGCCTCAGTAACCGGACGCTTTTCAGAAACATCAGCAAAGCCATATCCGCGGGCCCATTCGATCTTATAATTGTGAACCACAGCAATACTGACACCATTGATACCATATTGTTTCATTCTTTCTGTCAGGTTCCATCTGTCATCAGTGCCGGTCTGTACCCAGCCTGCAAGGCTATTCTCAACCTGTTTAATCTTTTCTTCAACGTCGGCAGAATATTTTTTTGTCTGGGTATTGGGTGTGCAGTTGTACAGGAAGATGGTGATGACAAGCAAATGGATATATCTTTTCATACTTATTTATTTTAACACTCTAAGGTAGGAGTTTTCAAAACATCAATTATTAGCACTTTGTCATTTTTCTGATCCTTCACCAACTACTCCATGTTTAGGAAAAGACATTTCTACAAACAGAATACCGCTACGAGGCAATTTGTCCCGTAGGGGCGACCTGTAGCTTTTTTTCCTCTCCGGTTCCCAGAAAGTTGCCAACATTGAAAATAACCTTTTTTGACTGATCGGAATTGTGATTTAAATTAATTCCGAATTCGCCCTGATTAACAAATGAAGGACCTCTCCGAAGCTTCGAAGTCGATATATTCTCTGCCGTTCGAATGAAGGATCCAAACAGACGCCAGTGGTTTTTAAACTGAGTATTGAAATTCAAACAGGTTAACCTCTGAAGGATCTGGCTCGCTGCATTAAGCTTCTGAATACCAGATACCACATACCTCTTACCATTCTTCAGATGGATTTTCTAAAAAAGATATCACCGCTGATTGTCTCGAGCTTTATTAGTTGTCCGCCGTTATTAAGTTTTTCTTTAATAGCAGAATAATTTCTGCTGTTCATACTTGCCGGAACCAGTGAATGGTTTGAATATACAGTGCCTGCGATTGTCGAAAACTCAATGTCTGCATGCCTGTTTTCCGGAACTGCCAGGTCAATGAATCCGCTGATACTTTTTACATTCATTCCCTGTGTTTCGCCTGCAATGGTGATATTCCCGTTTATTGTCTCGATTGAGAAATAGGCTTTTTCAGGGATAAAAACCTTCCATCTTATGTCGGATTTATTGCAGCAGTTATCTTTTCCTTTGAAATAGTCCTTCTTAAAATTTGCTGCTATGTCCACTGTTTTACCGGCTTCCCCAAATGAGATCTGATATGCATCGTTATCTTTATTCTCATTGATATTAACGGATGCAGACACGTATACTTCATTCCTGTCCCAGGTACGAAGTTCTATGGAATCGGCAATCTGGATATTCAGTTCCACGGATTCTTTTCCGGCAAAGCCTATATGCTTTTCTGTTTTTTGCTGAGCGCTGGTTGCTGCAAAACACAACCATGCTGCAATGAAAATTGCAATTGTTCTCATGAAGTTTAGTTTGAAATGTTTAATTATCTGCAGAAGGAAGGGTTATTAATTACCCTTCCTGATATATACATTGCCGCCTACCGTGGCAATACTGAATTTTGGGCCGCCGCCGTTCAGAGCATAACCAAGTTCACTCCCGCCGACTCTTTTCAGGTTATCCTTTGTCTGAGTAAATTCAAAATCAGAATAGAAAGAGCCGCCGATTGTTTTCAGGTCAAGATTTGCAGCAGTTTTTGCGGGGAGGGTGATATCAATTTCTCCGCTTATTACATTGATCGACATAGGCTTGTCCGGAGTCATATTGCTGAATACAATATTTATGTCGCCGCTGATAGTTGAAAGAACAAGAGGTCCTGTCACATTCTTAAGGTCAATACCATGACAAGCCTGAATATCAATCTCATTCTTCATGCCGACAATTGATATATTACTTGATCGTTCACAACCGCTTTCTATTTCAATGGAAAGATTATCAGGTACCCTGATTTTATAATCAGCTCTTTTGGCAATGGGAAGCATACATATAACAGTGACTACACTGCCTTCCTTTTCCACATTAAGTCCGAGTCCTGAATTATCGGTTCCTCCGGGATAAATTGGTCTTAATCCTTTGGCCCTTTCAGGTGGAGAAAAGTCATTTGAAGTTGAAGTGATAATTATTTCATTTCCACTATACCCTTCAACCGGCAGGTCATTTGTGAAGTTCTTAAGTATAAGTTTGCCTTCTTTAGTGTTCTGAATAGGAATTTTGTGCTCCTGTCCGGCAGCTATTCCGGCTGACAGAAGGATCATGAGCAGAAACATGTGTGTTTTAATAGTTTTCATAACATCGTTTTTTAAGTGTAATTAAGTCAGATGAACCCGGTATTCATCTGGTTTATTTATAATTGAATTCAATCCTTTATTTAATCTTAAATCAGCAATCTGGCTCCCTTTACTGCTACAGTTTTCACCTCTTCCAGTGTCTCATCGCTGTTGATGATCTGCTGAATTGGCTCAAGTGCGCTTTTTTCCCCCAGATCTACCAGTATATTTATAAGCGTAATCTGCACAATAGGATCGATCTGGAGCGAAAGTGATTTTACAAGAGAATCGCAAACCGGACGCTGGGAAGTAAATCTTGCGAGTGCATAGGCGGCTGCCATTCTTACATTTATATTCCTGTCATTATTTAGGGTTTTAACTAGGGCATTAATAATGTTTTCATCAGGAGAATCTATTTCATCGGCATAATTAACTGCCTGTATCCTGTAGCTCGATGATTCATCCTTAAGCATAGTGAACATAGCCGTTTCCCTGAGCGCGTTTACCTCTGATTTCAATTGGCTCAGTTCTTTTGCCTGACCGGAATTATTTATGCCTGAATAAAAGAGAATCCCGAGGAAAGTACCGCCAATGAGCAGGGCGATACCGGCAGCAATCCGGTAAACACCCTTTTCATACCATTTTATTTGCTTTGTCAGAATGGTATCAGTTGTCCGGACTTCATTTTTCCGGATCTCATTATGAAGCATATGATAAAAATTAATTCTCAGTGAATCATCAGGTTTTATCATTTCATCATTTGATATCAGCTCAAGCATTTTCTGCGTGTCCCTTAATTCATCAAGGCATCTCTCACAGGTTTCAAGGTGTTTTTCTATCTCCTGATTCCGATTACAATCAAGCTTTCCGTCAAGGTAATCGATCATAATTGGTTCAAGTTCTTCGCATTTCATATCGATTTGTATTAAATCTGTTTCATATATACAGACCTGAGTTGTTTTATAGCTCTGTGTATCGCCACCTTTATTGCAGGAACAGACTGGTTTGTAATAGCAGCAATCTCTGCATGCTTCAAACCCTGGTACCTGCTCAGCACCAATATTTCTTTCTGAGTTTCACTGAGCCTTGAAAATGCACTGTCAAGTTTTTCATACTCCTCTTCTTCGAAACTGTCTGTTTCATCAGTCATTTCCCCGGTCATAGTCTCAGTCTGCATAAAAAGGTCGTCTCTCTTCTTCTGCTGATTGCAGTTATCAGCATGAAGATTCCTTGCAATCTGGTATATCCACGACCTGACACTGTTTCCTTCCTTATACGAATTCCTGTATTTTAATATCCTGTAAAACAGATTCTGTGTCAGATCCTGACTTATATCTCTCTTCAGGCCCATCTTCAGAAAGAAATT
>DAIUKI010000320.1:0-3943 GCA_036848255.1 Bacteroidales bacterium
ATTCATCTTATCCCAGTTAAGTTCATGGGAGATTTGGGAAAGGTTCTCAACCACATGACCTGCAATTCTCCAATTTACCAGATCCTTTGAGTGGAGCACAACCATGCCCGGGGAGAATTGCATGGTTGACGAGATTGCGTAGAAGTCAGATCCAACTCTGATTGCATCCAGATCGCTGTAGTCGCCCGGCAGGATGGGATTATTGTAAGTTCCGTCACGCTGATCGCCCCATTTACCTGGTATTTGACTGAATGTTGTTGTTCCAAAAACAAGAAAAGGGAGTACTAGTTTAATGAGTTTACTCAGATTCATTTTTCTGAAGTATAAGAGTTATTTGGTTAATACAATGAATTTTGTCTCATTCGGATCAAACTCAATCGATAAAAATACTTTGTCTTAATTCTGCGGATTTTGAAAATGAATCTGTTTACATTCTAATGGTGGCTGATATGTCAAAAATCATTAAAAACCCGAAAAGTCAATTATAAATGAATTAAAAGTGGATTATATTTCCAAAATTGCATCATATCAAATAATAATTTTTTCCAATGAAAAAAGCACTCTTATTCGCATTTATTTTCTTTATCTATTTTTCAGTAAAAGCGCAGCAAACCGAAGTTCAATATTTATCAGGCACCGACAAAGATCATTTGGTTCAATGGGATTTCCTCATTAACAATGGAATGAACAGTGGAAAATGGAGTAAAATAGGGGTCCCATCAAACTGGGAATTGCAGGGGTTTGGTTCATATTTATATGGTAAGGTCAATAAAGAGATTAATGAAACCGGACTTTATAAGTATGAATTCACTGTGTCAAAAATATGGGAAAAGAAAAAGATATATATCGTTTTTGAGGGGTCGATGACCGATACCGAAGTAAAAATAAATGGCAGGCTGGCTGGACCAATACATCAGGGGTCATTCTACCAGTTTAAATATGATATTTCGGAATTGTTAAATTGGGAAGACAAGAACATTCTTGAGGTAAAGGTAACAAAAGAATCAGCTAATGAGAGTGTTAACAGAGCTGAAAGATTATCTGACTATTGGGTTTTCGGAGGTATATTCCGTCCGGTTTATCTGAAAGCTGTTCCTGCTCAATTCATCGACAGAGTTGCAATTGATGCAAAGGCAGACGGTTCATTTTATATGGATGTTTATACAAAAGGAAAAGGAAATGCAAAAACTGTTACTGCTCAGCTGCAGACTCTTGATGGTAAACCTTTCGGAGGGAAAATTTCTTCGATTGTTGACAAAGATACTACAGGGAAAGCTATAATAAGAGGAACATTTGCAAATCCTGCTTTGTGGAATCCCGAGTTCCCAAATCTTTATCAGGTTGTTGTTAGTATAAGTTCAGGGAATAAGGTAATTCATCAGATGACACAGAAGTTTGGATTCCGTACTGTCGAAGTAAGACCCGAAGATGGGATCTATGTAAATAACAAGAAGATAATATTTCAGGGAGTATGCCGTCATACATTCTGGCCCTCTTCAGGAAGAACAAGCAGCAAACAGCTGGCTATTGATGATGTAAATCTGATGAAGGATATGAATATGAATTCCGTGAGGATGAGCCATTATCCGCCTGATCAGTATTTCCTTGATGTTTGCGACTCAATGGGCATGTTTGTACTCGATGAGCTTGCAGGCTGGCAGAAATTTTATGATACTCCAACAGCAAAAAGACTTGTAAAGCAGGTTGTTGAAAGAGATGTTAACCATCCTTCAGTTGTATTATGGGATAATGGAAACGAAGGTGGATTCAACAAGGATGTATGCGGAGATTATGCACTTTATGATCCTCAGAAACGTACAGTAATAGAGCCATGGTCGATTATAAATGGCACAAATACAAAGCATTATCCGAGATTTCCTTATGTTGAAAATGCTCTGAATAAGGGTAAGGAGATTTTCTTTCCTACCGAATTTCTGCATGGACTTAATGATGGCGGACATGGGGCTGGTCTTGATGATCAGTGGAACTTTATGCTCTCCAAACCTCAGGCAGCTGGTGCCTTTCTTTGGGTATTTGCCGATGAGGGCGTGGAGCGCAGGGATAAAAACGATTCGATTGATACGAATGGGAATCAGGGGCCTGACGGTATCCTGGGACCTTACCATGAGAAGGAGGGGAGCTTCTATACTGTAAAAGAAATATGGTCACCGGTTTATTTTAAAACGACCGAATTAGGGCCCGATTTCGACGGAAAGCTTGAGGTAAGCAACAGGTTCTTATACAGCAATCTTAACCTTTCGAGCTATTCCTATGAACTTGTAAAATTTGGCAATAGTTTTCCAAAAGTTGAAACTGTGAGAAAAGCCGGATCTGTTAAATCTCCGGATATTGCAGTTGGTGAACATGGAACTTTGAACCTTGAACTGCCAGTTGACTGGAAGAGCTATGATGTATTGTATGTTACAGCAGTTGACCAGTATGGCCGACATATCAATACATGGTCGTGGAAAATAGTGAAACCTCAGGATTTAAGTACACGTACTGTATATTCATCTTCCATTGCCACACAAACTGCTTCCGAAATTAATAATCAGATAACAGTTTCATCGGGGAACACCTCAATTACTTTCGATAAGTTGACCGGATCAATATCCTCTGTGAAGAGTAACGGAACAAGCATTCCTTTCGGAGGCCTTCAGTTTGCGGGTTTCAGCCGCACCTTTAAAGAGATGAGAAACTATGCCAAAGGTGATGATTATGTTGTTGAATTACTATACGATAGTGCTTGTTATGCAAACTGGACATTTCTAAAAGGCGGATGGATGAAACTTGATTACGGATACTCTGTGAAAGGTGCACTCGATTTTGTAGGTATCACTTTTACATATCCCGAAAATCTTGTTACAGGAGCACAACTTATGGCTGATGGTCCATATCGCGTGTGGAAAAACAGAATTAAAGGAACTCAGTTTAGTGTATATGAAAAGAAATACAATAACACTGTCACCGGACAATCATGGGATTACCCTGAATTCAAAGGATATTATTCCAACTTCTATGCTGTTGAAATCAAGACAAAAGAGTTGCCAATTACTATTATTTCATCTACTGAAAATCTTTTCCTGCACCTTTTTACACCCGCAACTGCTACAAATCTGAGAGGAGTCAGGGGTGGTCTTAATCCTCCATTCCCGTCGGGTAATATTTCGCTTTTACACGGTATCAGTCCCGTCGGCACAAAGTTTTCTAGGGCCGACGAGGAAGGACCACAGGGTAAAAAGAACATTTATACCGGAGAAACATTGAAGGGAACGGTTTATTTCAGATTTGGTTTGTAGAGACGCAATGCATTGCGTCTCTATCCTTCCCTTCGCTGTCAACCACATTTGCTACCCCCTCATTGCCGACACTCAAACCAAAGGTAGTAAAAGAGGTTTCCAGCCCGTCCCTGACACTCGGCGAGATTGGCGGCTAAAGTAGAAAATGTTGTTTAACCAAGACAAAATCAAAATTTGCCCTAACAGCTAACTGGCAAATGCAATAAGCTCTTCAAAAATTCAATTACCCACACACTCATCAACTTAGCTTATTGCACTTGCCAGCCATCTTAAATTCCACAATTCGGTAATTTATTTGAGATCTATCTAAGAAAAATTGGGAAATAAAACCCACCCACGGCTTACACCTCAATGATTTTTTATAAATTTATTAAGTGATAGAGTCAAAAGTAAAGTTTATATCTATCAATGACATAGTGATCAAAACGCAGTTGGTCTGCCTGTGACTGACGTGGCGTAAGCATATCCGGATCCTGTATTTCGTTCATCTATTAAACGCATTAATATCATGACAAATTCGTTCTCTCTACCTGGACTTATAACTGACTCCCTTGACAACCTCTTATCAGGACAAAGCAAACGGGCCCAACAGCTAACGCGGACGGTTGGGGTAATAAACTTGTCACAATTTTTGCTCGCCACCG
>DAIUKI010000321.1:0-3934 GCA_036848255.1 Bacteroidales bacterium
AAGAGTGAGAGTGTGAGCGAGAGCGAGCAACTCACTCTTTTTTTCTCGCTCTCGCTCTCCCACTCGCACTGAATTTCCCGGATGTCAGGGCCGAGCTATCAGATCTGTTAATGCCAAATGAGGTCTTATAAGTGCTTACTATTCTTCCGGTATTTTCTGTAGGCTTCATTCTTTGTCTTTATATTATGCCTGGAATAGAATGCCTTGTTCCTGTTAAGCTGCAAGTTATTCAGCAGCATAAGCCCCTTTAACTCGTTGTGGTTTTTCCTGCTGGTTGCGCAGCTTGTGAATATCAAGGTGAACAACATCAACAATAGAACGGATATGATTAATCTTTTCATTCTGTATTAAGGCTAATACCAATGGATCAGTCCCTTTGATACCTTATACGTATTTTCACGTAAAATGTTCCCATAAGTTAAATAAATAACAGGAAACCCCCGGAATCCGAGGGAATAGCCTTGTAACAAAATGGATGTTGAGGGAGAAACAGGATTAATGAAGCTTCCGGTTCAATTACGCAAAATACATTAAACTACCCCTTTGAAATCGTCCTGAGAAATACATATCTGCAACACTTTCCCAATGGATTTCTGGTCTCACAGTGTCCTGTTGTATTCTTTTTGGTATATTTCTGTATATCCTTTATAGTTTTGCAGCCATTTTTTACGGCATCCCTTATCTCTCCCCTTGTCAGGCCAGAACAGTAACAGATCGGAACATCGTCTGAATTGTCCTTGAAAAACAGTGGTTTTCTTAGATCCGATATCCCATAAATATCTTTCCCGGAAAAATATGAACATTCACAAACTGGATTTATGCATATGTTCCACCTTGCCTTTGAATCCTTATTTTTACGTTTGAAATTTACAATATTAAACCTTACTGCATCTTCTTTAACCCTTATCCCAGGCTGCCCGCAGTAAGGACAAATTTGAATTAATTTCATATATCGTCCGATTTCAGTTAAGCAGGATGGTTAGTCGAGGCTTAGTACTCGGGATACGCAAAAATCGCAAAGAGCTTTTTATTAACTGTTTAGCTTTGCGTGCTTTGCGCCTTCTTAGCGTGCGGTTAAGAATGACTTTTTCAACAACCCCAAAAGAGCAGGATGCCTGGTACAAATTACTATTCAACTCCGGCAATAAGATCTTTCCCTACAAGCTTGAATTTTGAAGCTTCTTCCGGGGCGATCAGGTAAAGCGATGTTCCGGCCTCAAGGCCCTGCTTAACTATAGTATTCTTTTCGTTCATTTCACCAAGCACAACAATCTGTCTGGTTTTGTTTTTCTTATAGACAAAATTTATACCGTCGGATCCTGTATGCACACACTCGGTCGGTATATAGACGACATCGGCGAATTCGCTTATTATTATTTTATTGTATGTCGTCATTGCCGGTCGGAGCTCAGTGTTTATGCCATCGAGCTTTATCATCACCTCAAACATTTTCGACTCCGAATTTCCAAGTTGTTCTCCTATATTGGCGATAGTGGTGACATTTCCTGTCCATGTTTTACCCGGAAGTGCATCAATTGTCATAGTTACCTTCTGTCCGGGCTTGACCTTATTTACTTCAATTTCGCTTACATATGTCATGGATATCATCGATGTAAGATCAGGAAGTGTGGCAATAACACGGTCGAAAGGGTTCACCTGCGATCCGGTTTTTCTCTTTGTACCATTAAATTCTTCCTTATATATTACCATCCCCGGCGACGGAGCCTTTATTGTAAACTGGCTCAGAAAGGTCTGAAGACTATTCGCAAGTTCCTGTCCTTCAGTATAATGACGCCTGCTGTTTCTTATATTTGTAAGTGCCCTGGCTTTTCTCAGATCATAATTTTTAATTTTTTGCTCAAGAGCCCTTTGCTGCTTATCCAGGTTAATCTCGGCCTGCCGTATTGTGGCTGGCGGTTCAAATTTTGACTGCTGGAGCGTGATCCCTACTTCTTCAACTGCAATAGCCTGATTCTTTATGGCATCCCTCAGGTTTGTAAGCGTTACGGCTGTATCAAGTATTGCCATTTCGAGGCTTGCCTGAAGGGTGTTGAGACTTTCAAGGGCTGTTTTCAGGCTATTGTCATATTCTGTCCGGTCGAGTTGTGCAATATAATCCCCCACCTTTACCACGGTACCCTCCGGAACTATATCCTGGATCTTGAAGTTCTGAAAGTGCATTCCTCCACCGCCCCGCTGACCACCACCCCTGTTGTTCTGCTGTTGCTGCATAATATCGGGCCCCTTGATATCAACCGATTTTTCAGCCAGGAGTTCCCCGGAATTTGTAACGGTGATTTCGAAGGGTCCTCTTTTTACCTCGGTATAAGCAGTGGCAGTCCCTTTCTTCGAGCCAATCCTGCTGGAAACTATCATTATAAGAATGATCACGCCTGCAATTATACCAGTTATAATAAGTGTCCTTTTCATATTTTTATTCTCAGTATTATGTTCATTTCAGTTGATAGACAATTGAAAGAGCTGTTTTATTTCCTCAATACAAAGATTATTAAAATAATGATAAAATTCACGCAGTTCCGGAATCCTTTAATACTCACGATCTCAGGTTAGATTTTCAAATTTTATTCCTATTTTTTTCAGGACATAGCCGGTTTCCCTTACATAATCGCCATAAACAGTAATCCAGTGGAATCCGGGCATCTTTTCAGCCACTATCCGGCTGTTGCAGAAATAGCTGACATCTATCTGGGACCGGCAAATATCTATGAAGGGATTTTCTGCTATTTTTCCGGGCAGTATTACATATTTCTCAAATGCAAAATCAGGCATCACATTGGTGACAGTTTGTCCTAAAAGCATTTCGACTTTCGGAGCTGCCCCATAATCCGACTCAAAATGAGTAAGAATCCTGGCCGGTGCCAGATTTTTTCCGTCCATTCTTCTCGGAGCGGTGCAGTGGGCAAGGGTTATTATGTTATTGTGGGGATATGTCGGATCATTCAAAAATGAAGGCTTGCCTGAAATGTTTGCCATAAGGATTCCTGCAGGCACGACTACAAAATCCGATTCGCAATAAGCCAGGTAACCTGCGTCGTTAAGCAGGCTGAGGGTAAGGCATGCAGAAGTTTCAGCAAGGGGCATTATGGTTCCCATACACTCATTGATTGTAATTGCCCTGCATTCGAACCGTTCCATTAATCTTACAAGTACATCCTCAAGTACAAAGCAATTTTCGACGAATTTTCTGTCGGTTTCCAGACTGACCCCTGAATCCCTGAGGTATTCGGAGGCTCTTTTCCCTGCCTCTGCTACCACAGAATTATCTTTCCTTGCTTCCGTAATCAGCCTGCCAAGTTCCTCATAGGTGACACTCTGAATATCCAGCTTGTATTTCTCCCTTACCTTATTTATTGTTGCCTCGAGTGGCTGGGACCAGGCTCCGGGACCTCCAATGGCAAGGATCTTTGAATTCCTTGTGTTCTTTAATCCGCACATTGCCCTTAAGCGCCACAGGAGTTCTTCTTTACTGTCGATGACGACATCATTCTCGTCAATTCCGGTAACTTTCAGCGAGTCGGTATGCTGACGCAGATAGCGTGGGCTTATTATTTCGTACCACAGATAAACAGGACCCGACTTATATCTGCAAAAAAACACAATATCTTTACCGGTCTTGCCCAGAAAATCAAACATATTGCTTCCGCCCCCGGCAGGATAGATAAGGAACATATCGGGAGTGTCAAGATCATCAAGTTTGCTCAGATCATCAACTGACCGGACTCCAGAGACAGGAAGAAAATTGACAGGAAAGTCTGCCTGAGCGTTTATTGTTTTAAGCTCCGACTGAATTCTTGTAATCTCTTCAGTTGCATCTTTCTCAGTCTGAATGCCTCCCCACGCCCTCCAGCTGGTCCTTTCCCTTCGTACCGGAATCTCATAGGTCAGTACCGGTTTAACAACAAGCGGCTTGCGC
>DAIUKI010000322.1:0-1711 GCA_036848255.1 Bacteroidales bacterium
ACCACTCCATTATGAGCAAGCCCGTCTTCTGTGGTGTATGTTTTCCATTTGCCTTTTTCATATACTGCAAGTCCGTCATGTGTGCCCACCAGAACCCGGTCGCCATCGATCCTGACTGCATAGGCTTTATCGGATGGGAGACCATCCTTTGTGGTAAAATTCTTCCAGTTTCCATACACCGGCATTGCTTTGGCTTCCTTTATTACTCCGGAACTGTTTCCCGGATTCCGGTCGGAACTGTTCCGATAGTAGCCGCTTAATACACGATTCTCCTGTTTTACTGATTTACCGGTCTTTACAGGCTTTTTAAATATCAACTGACCTGCCAGAAATAATAGAGCCAGGCTTATGATTACGGCGAGATATTTAAGGAGATTCTTCTTCATTTTTGTTTTGATTTTTTATTTCCGAATGAGGCAAATTGTATTTTGTTTTCTGGTTCCTCATAATCGGGATCCCTCAGGGATTTAAGATACTCAACGAGCTCATTAAGCTGGATCTTGGTAAGATCATTCACTGTCCCGTGCTCTTCGGTTTTACCGTGTATTGTCCATATTTCCTCCAGAGTGGCTGCCCGGCCGTCGTGCAGGTAAGGCGGTGAAGCAAAAATATTATTGAGGTGCGGGGTATCAAAAAGTATTGAATCGTCTGTTGCAGCAAGTGTGCCCACATAGGTCATCTCCCTGTTAGTATAAAATGGTGCCGGATGGCAGGTGACGCATCTGTTTACGACAGGTATTTCATTCCCGAAGAAGTCGTGTGTCCGTTCATAAATTGCTTTACCTCGTTTCTGTGTATCAGTTAGCTCTCCATCGGGATTATACTGAAGATTGGGCGGATTTGGGATCCCGGTCATAATATAGGAGGTGAGGGCGTCAAGGTCCTTATAGCTGAAGGCTTCTGTCCTTGTCAGAACTGTAGAAAACCTCATGCCGTCCTGCTTGTAGACAGTCTGATTTTTCCCGTTCCATTTATATGGGGGCGTGTCGCCGATATTTCTAAGCGACTGTGTATTTGTTATATTCCTTCCCATATCTTTCGAAGCCATATTATATACAAGACCATCCTCATGTTCGTCGGGATGACAGGTGTAACACGAATACTGGGTCTGGAAAGTGTGTCCGGCATTATTCATAAGCCGGCGTCCCCGGCGGGCAACTGTTATCCTGTCCGGTCCACCGAGGCCAATGGACCCCATTGTCTCCAGGTTCTCAGTATTTATTATTGCAATCCTGTCCTGCAGGTGCTCGGCAACATAGAGCTTATCACCCTCAGGCGAAAGGACAAGCCCCTTTGGGTTAGCGCCTGTGGTTATCCGCCTGATAACAAACCGGCTGCTTATTCCAAGATGATTTGAAAAAGTAGTGAGTTCCTCATCGGTCGATTCTTCTAATAGTTTTCTTATCGCGTCTATATCAATTACCGAAATCTTATCAACTCCGGCATTTGAAATAAAAGCCCGTTTACCATCCGGAGTAATTACTATACCGAATGGATCAGGGTAATATGCATTTGGTTCGTCAATCAGAAGCTGAACAATTCTTCCTCCCGGTTTCTGTTCAATTACTGTGATACCGTTTGTCATCATCCAGCCTTTCTCAATCTGTATTGTCGGGACATTGTTTTTTGGTCTTATCATTGGTATCAATGCAAGGTCGCCCGAAGGTGTGAAAGCAACATTTTCCATCATATATGCCTGCCTTACGTCAAT
>DAIUKI010000322.1:1811-3921 GCA_036848255.1 Bacteroidales bacterium
CGCCCGAAGGTGTGAAAGCAACATTTTCCATCATATATGCCTGCCTTACGTCAATACGTTCAGCAATCCTCTGATTCCGGTCATTTATAATCGTAAGCTCGCACCTTAATGTATCGCCGAACGGCGCAGACAATGTACGGCGACTGGTGACATAAAGCATCGATCCGTAAGAATTGATCCTGATTCCGGCAGGATTATTTCCTGCTGTAAGTCTTTTCTGCTCCTGACCGGAAGAAAGGTCAATTACTGATATGTCCGAAGAAAATGAGTTTACAGTATAAATGAATTTTCCATCGCTGCTAAGGGCCAGACCGGCAGGACCTCCGCCTGTATTTAGAGTGTCGGTTACCCTGAATCCTGAGAGCTCAATAACAGAAACATTGTCAGACCATTGATTGCTTACATAGGCTGTTTTACCGTCGTCGCTTAAAACAACACTATGGGGACGCAAACCCACTTCTATTTTACGGATAACTTCACGCTTTTCAGTATCAACCACCAGTAATTTATCAGCTTCCTCAGCTACTACGTATAAATATCTGCCATCATCCGAAACAGCCAGGTTGAAAGGTGAATTGTAACCGGTATTTACGATTTTTGATATAATACCTGATTTTTGCAGGTGGAGGTGACACGATCCGCAATTCAAAGGATGATCTTCAGCGGCTGTAATATAATTTACATGCTCCCTGGCCCAGCGTTTATAAGGGGGATAAAGAGTCACTAAAAGGATGCAGAGGATCCCGGCAGGGATTATAATTTTAAAATAGTTTTTCATATCTATTCCAGCTCAACGATCTTCTCTTTTATCTCAGTGATATTTACAGGCAGGATCACCGGTGATTTTCTGATTGCCAGCGATACTATATTATCAGGAACCATTTCAGGATCTTCATGGCAGCCAATGCAACCCCGCCGTTCATTGGGACGCAGCCATAGCCATGAACAGGGGCCCTGAACCGTATTATCCTCTTTATCAAGCGTTCTGATCCTGAAAGGAGTGTCGGCCATTATTTTCAACTGGAACGACCCGTCCTCTTCAACTTCAACAATCCCGTATGTGGTGTCTATTCCAAGCACTTCTATCTTTAACGCTTTACGGGAATCAGAAGAATTACCCTGTGTCTCCGGATTCAGAAAATTAATATTCTGACAGAGAAGCAACCCGGTTTTAACCTCCTGATCCACTTCGCTCGGTAATTTTTTGGGTCGTTCGTATTCTTCAGCCGGAAGAGCTTCGACGACATTGTATCCGGGATCAGAAAAAACCATCCGGCCAAGCGACCTGGTTACAGGATCTAACTCATAAAGTGCGTAATTACCGGTGCCTGATTTGCGGCAGGATACCAGATAATTGTCGGGTCTGACCGGCATAACACTATAAAAATCGAAACCGGTCCCTGATGTCAGATTGGTCCTGGTATGCAGGGGCCGGTTGTAACTGACAGAAATAAGGGTCCCTTCCAATGGTCCTTCCTTATCGGATTCGATGAATACAATTTTACCATCAGCTGTCTCCCGGGCCCCGCTTTTTATGGTACTGCCCCCGGCATCCTTATAAAACATATCGGCTTTTGTGCCATCGGGTCTCATAACTACGATCATTGGATCATCCTGATAAGGCAACAATTGTTGTTTTAGTGTCAGCAGCCTGCCGTCTTTTAAAACGGTTGTAGCCACATTGTTGTCAGGGCCGAAGGTGATTTGTTTCAGGCCGGAACCATCTGAATTGCAAGTATAGAGACAATGAGCTGACTTAACGGTATCATTTAATGTCAGTCTGCTGAACATAATACGATCGCCAGGTAACCAGGCCGGGTCAGTGCAGCTTTCGCTGCCTGAGGTAACCTGCCTGTACTTGAGATTATCAAGGTTCATTACCCAGATCTGCCATGGATCATTCTCCTTCTGCTGAGCCGAGAATAGTATTGAGCGGCCGTCATAAGAGATCTCTGGACCGCATGCTGAAAAGAAATCTTCTGTCAGTATTTTTTGTGAACCTGGTTTACCGGGAATGATTGAAATTATCCTCGCTTCAGTTAGATATTGTCGTGTTGCCAGTTCCGGATTTTCTGCCTGCTCAATATTCCCGGGTACTTCTGTGACAATC
>DAIUKI010000323.1:0-3920 GCA_036848255.1 Bacteroidales bacterium
GGATGGCAGGGGGATTGCAGGCGGATCAGGATATCCGGTGGATTGGAACGGCGAGAGTGGAACCAACATCAAATGGAAGACCAAAGTACCGAAAAACGGCAAAAGTTCACCAGTTATCTGGGGCGATAAGATCTTTGTTACGGGAGCAGAAGGCACCGATTGTGAGGTATACTGCATAAACAAGAACACAGGGGAAATTGAATGGAGTGTTTCGGCTTCAGGCATCCCCGGAGAACCTGAGGTGGAACCCGAAACCGACTTTGAAACGGGAATAGCTGCATCAACGGCTGCAACCGATGGCAAATCAGTTTGCGCCATTTTTGGAAACGGGAACCTTGTTTGTCTCGATATGGAAGGAAACAGGAAATGGGCAAAGAATATTGGGACCCCGGCCAATGTCTATGGTTATTCATGCTCGGTAATAATGTATGATGGTATCCTGATCGTACAGTTCGATTCAAACGAAAAAGTTTCGATGATGGGTTTTGATACCGGTTCGGGAGATCTTAAATGGGAAACCTTAAGGCGGGGAAGAGCATCATGGGCCTCTCCGGTCATTTCCACCTTCAATGGTGAACCACAGGTCATTATAAATGGAAATCCGGAAGTTACTGCCTTTAATGCAGTTACGGGAAATGAGCTATGGTCGATCGAGGTTCTGGCAGGAGATGTTGCACCGTCGCTGGCACTCAACAGTAAAATGGTTTACGCCGTTACCGATTATGCCCGGCTGGCTGCAATAAAACCTGGTCCCGGTCCCTCCATTGTATGGGAAGATAATATGTTTACCTCCGATGTTTCAAGTCCTGTTGCAACTGAAAATTACCTTTTCATAGCAACGGGCAACGGTGATGTCGCATGCTATGACGCCATAGCTGGAGACACTCTCTGGACCCACTATTTCATGGATCAGTTCTATGCATCGCCGGTTGTTGCAGAGGAAAAGGTTTACATTCTCGACCGCAGCGGAGTGATGCACATCGTAAAAGCCGGACCAAAGTTTGAAATTATTGCCGAACCGGCACTGGGTGAACCTTCGGACTGCACACCTGCTTTTTCCGATAAGAATATCTATTTACGCAGCAGAAACAACATTTTTTGTATTTCAGCCAATTGAAAGAGGAAATCAAACATACCGAAACCTGCAAATGTGACGACGGATCATTCACCGTAGAGGAGATATATTCCGCTGTTGAAGCTGCAGTTAAGGAGACAGGAACCGGGAAGGATAAAGTCATTCAAATACTTCAGGAGGTCCAGAAGAGGCTCAATTACCTGCCCTCTGAAGCTCTTAAACATATCTGCAGAATCACTGAGGTGACCCCGGGTCAGATCTCGGGTGTCTCAACTTTTTATTCACAGTTCAGGCATCTTCCTTCCGGACAGCACACTATTAAGATCTGTGCAGGCACTGCCTGTCATGTAAAGGGTTCACAGCTGATTTCAGAAGCCTTTAAAAGGGATCTGAAGATTACTGATGAAAGGAACAGCTCTCCGGATAATCTTTTCTCGATTGAGGAAGTTGCATGCCTTGGCTGCTGCACCCTTGCACCGGTGGTCCAGATCGATCACAAGACATATGGGCATGTCAAGCCAACCCAGGTAAATGAGATCGTAAATGATTTTCTTGGTTCTCATGCACAAAATAAGGAACCTGATGAACATGATGGAAAAGATGAATTTGATGCCGAGGTCAGAATTGGCCTTGGTTCGTGCTGCGTTGCCGGCGGAAGCAGGGATATACTTGGGAAGCTTATCGACATCAAGGAATACTATGATCTAAACATTAAGATAAAGCCTGTTGGATGTGTCGGTGTCTGCAACCAGACTCCATTGCTGGAGATTGTTTCGTCTCAGAAAGAAAGCTCCAGATATACAAATGTAAAGCAGGATCAGGTGGAAGAGATCCTGCTGAAGCACATTAAGCCAGGGTCCTTGAATAAAAGGGTCATGTTCAGCATAAACAATTTTGCCGATACCTTCCTGTCGGATGATATGCTTTACAGTCCTGTAAACCTTACCGGCGAAGCAAGGGAACACACCCTCAATGATTTTCAGAGAGCACAGGTGCGGATCGCCACTTTGCACGGAGGTATGATGACGCCTGATTCCTACAGTGAGTATATTCTCCTGGATGGATTCAAAGCCCTGAGAAATTGCCTTAAATCGTCCGACCCGGCTTCAGCAGTCAGGACAATATTCGAGAGCGGACTCAGGGGCCGTGGAGGAGCAGGATTCCTTACGGGGAAAAAATGGGAGATTTCGGCAGCAACCAGTGAAAAGCCAAAATATGTAGTGTGTAACGGTGACGAGGGCGATCCGGGAGCTTTTATGGACAGAATGATACTGGAATCATTTCCTTTCAGGGTAATTGAAGGAATGCTTATCGGCGGATATGCAACGGGGGCCGACAGGGGTATTTTCTATATAAGGGCTGAGTATCCACTTGCGGTCTCGAGGGTCAGGGCAGCGCTCATTGTCTGCAGGGAGAAAGGGATTCTGGGGAAGAATATTTTCGGCTCGGATTTTTCATTTGAAATAGAAATTTTTGAAGGCGCAGGCGCTTTTGTATGCGGAGAAGAAACGGCGCTTATTGCTTCGCTTGAAGGTAAGAGGGGTACTCCACATCTAAGGCCCCCCTACCCTGCAGTGAAAGGATACATGGGGCAACCGACCCTGGTAAACAACGTTGAAACCCTTGCAATGGTCCCGTGGGTACTCAATAATGGCTCAGCCGCTTTCAGTTCGATCGGTACGGAAAAAAGCAAGGGCACAAAAGTATTTGCCCTGGCAGGTAAAGTGGCAAAGGGTGGACTCATTGAAGTTCCAATGGGAACCACTATAAGGGATATTGTCGAAAAGATAGGCTGCGGAGTTGTTGAAGGAAGGTCATTTAAGGCCGTGCAAATCGGCGGACCTTCAGGCGGATGTATACCTGAAAGCAAGGCCGATACCCCTGTAGATTATGAGGAACTTACTGGAATGGGCGCCATGATGGGCTCAGGAGGCATGGTGGTCCTCGATGATACCGACTGCATGGTCGATATGGCCAAATATTTCCTGGAATTCACGCACAAACAGTCGTGCGGGAAATGCACTTATTGCAGGATAGGGACCAAACATATGCTCGAAATCCTTACAAGGCTCACAAGAGGTGAAGCTTCATTGGGTGAAATTGATGAACTTGAAAAACTATGCCACGATGTTCAGAAAGGGAGCCTCTGCGGACTCGGTAAAACTGCTCCAAATCCTGTGATAACAGGACTTAAGTATTTCAGGGAAGAGTATGAGGCCCACGCAAGGGGGACCTGTCCTGCAAAGAAATGCAGGGATCTGATAAAGTACACAATTACCGATAAGTGCACAGGATGCACAAAGTGCTTTCAGGAGTGTCCGGTCAGTGCTATAGCTTTCAGGCCTTATGAAAAACATGAAATCAACCTGGAATTGTGTACTAAATGCGACAACTGCAGAATTGTATGCCCTGAAAATGCGGTTGAAATAGTTAATTTAAGAGATGAAAATCAGGATAGATAATATTGAAATTGAGGCAGAGAAGGACCAGACAATTCTTGAAGCGGCCCGTAAGGCAGGGATTTATATACCGACCCTTTGCCACAGCGATGGACTGGAGCCTTATTCCTCGTGCATGGTATGCATGGTGAAGGATAATCTAAGGAACAGCTTTATCCCCTCATGTTCGGCTCTTGTTCAGGATGGAATGGAAATTGATGCTTCAGGAGAGGATGTTATCAGTATAAGAAAAAAGGCTGTCTCACTCCTACTTTCGGAACACAGGGCAGAGTGTGAAGCACAATGCCGGATTGTTTGCCCAAAGGGATACAATATTCCACTGATGAACAGACTGCTGATAGATGGAAGTCATGAGGATGCGGCAGAGCTTATCAGGTCCGAAATTA
>DAIUKI010000324.1:0-3910 GCA_036848255.1 Bacteroidales bacterium
TTAGTATATTAAGATGAAAATACTAAATTATTTGAGAAAAATCGTTAATTATTCTTTGACTTTTTGTTCCAAGGATTATATTTTTATATGTGAAACTTCTCACATAAATGCAACATCTAAGCATCAAAAAAGAAGAATGGGATAAAGTTGTTGAACAATTGCTTTTATCCTATACTATTTTCGCCGCGGCGGAAAACGAATTTGGCATTGATTATGAATTAGTTAATCCGGATAATATTGGCAGGATATCCTACAATAAAGCTAAACCCGCAACATCCCTCAAGACATTTTTTCTCCCGGTAAGGGAAAATGTAACATCTGATCCTTCCCTGAAACTGCAGAGAGTAATCATCGGCGCCCCGAATTGCGACTTACAGGGACTGAAACTTCTGGATGAAATCTACCTCGACAAGGACTTCAATGATATTTTCTACAGGGAAAAACGGGAGAATACTATTCTCATTTCCCATGATTGCTTTGAGAAGCAGGAACACTGCCATTGCACCACATACGGGATAAAACCATGGTCGGATGCAGTTTCGGATCTGGCCGCCATCAGGTCCGGTGACCTTATCATCCTGAGGGTTATTACACATAAGGGACAGGAATTCTTAAACCAATTCTCCCAGATTCGTTCCCTCATGGATGAAAAAATTATTTCGGAGATCGATAATTCTCATAAAGAGGCTGAATCTTTACTTGCCCTTGCAAATAAAGGACTTCCTGATTACAGGTCGACAGGGATCCTTGTCAAAAACGCCGGCAATGATATCTGGAAAAAATATTCAGCCCCCTGCGTATCATGTGGTGCTTGCACCACTATTTGTCCGACATGCACATGTTTTCTTCTCATTGACAAGCCAGGCTTTGAAAAGATAAAACAGATGGATGCATGCCAGTATCCGGGATTTCAAAGGGTAGCCGGAGGAGAGGACACCCTTCATGAACTACCCGACAGGTTCAGGAACAGATATATGTGCAAGTATGTCTGGAAACCTGAAAAATTCAGTTCAATAGCCTGCACCGGATGCGGAAGATGCATCGAGGCCTGTATAGGAAAGATAAACAAGAATGAATTATTTCTTGAATTGGCAAAATAGCCGTTCATGACTGCTGAAAGGAATATATACAAGCCGTTAAAGGCTGAACTGGTTGAGGTCATTGATGAATCTCCGCTGATCAAGACATTTGTCCTGATTCCGGAAAAAGAGTTTACATTCGGAACAGGCCAGTTTATTGAACTCTCAGTTGATGGCATTGGCGAGGCACCCTTCACTCCCTCTTCGTCCCCTCATGTCAGCAATAAGCTTGAAGTTACCGTGATGAAGACCGGATACGTGACTGAAATCATGCATAATCTGAAACCCGGAGCTTATATGGGTATCAGGGGCCCATATGGGAGGGGATACCCCGTGGAAGTATTCTATGGGAAAGAGGTTCTGATTCTGGGAGGAGGATGTGGTCTTGCCCCAATAAGATCTTTACTATATGCACTGGAGCATATAAAAGATAATCTTGAAAAGGTGATACTTTGCTATGGCTCCAAGACACCTTCGGATTGTATATATAAGCCTCTCTTCAGCCGGCTGAATTCTATCGGGAAATTTGAAACCTATCGCACGGTTGACAAAGCAGAGGAAGGATGGGATGGATCCGTAGGTGTTGTAACAACACTCCTGAACAAAATAAAGATTAATCTGAAGAATTCCGTGGCTGTGGTTTGCGGACCACCAATCATGATGAAATTTGGAACTATCAGACTGCTTGAAATGGGATACCGGGATGACCAGATTTACCTGTCGATGGAAAAGAACATGTCATGCGGCCTGGGTAAATGCGGGCATTGTATGATGGGAGAATTTTTTGTCTGCAAGGATGGACCGGTATTTACATACAATGAATTAAGGAATACTCCTGATATATGGAAATAGGCTGTTTTTAAAAATTTAAAATCATGAAACTTGTCATACATGATCTGAAAGGAATAAGGTTCTTTGAGGGTTTTACTGATGAACAGCTAAAAACTATTCTTATGATGAGTTCAGTCAGGGAGTTCAAAGTGAAGGAAATTCTTTTTGAACAGTATGATGAGCTCTCAGAAGTTTATATTTTGCTCAAAGGATCACTGTCACTCGGAATAAGCCTTGCACAGGAAAAACGTATCCATCTTGGCACGATTGAAGAGGGTCAGCTTTTTTCGTGGTCGGCTGTTTTCCCTCCTTTTATATCAACAGCCTGGGTAATGGCATTAGCACCGGCAATAGTGATCTCCATAGATGCAAAAAAACTTAATAATGAGATAGAAAAAGATTGTGATTTCGGATTCAAAACAATGTCAAAGATTGCACAGACTATATCTCACAGGCTTAGTGATACGAGGTTCCAGCTTATGAATCAGATGATGCTTTAAAGCGGTAGTAATGGGTCAAAGTATACTCCTGGATATGATCAAACTGAGATCAGTTATGGCTGAAGATCCCTCCATAGCTCTTCCGGAATGTTATTTTCACGAGTCTCCTGCCCTTAACGGATTTAAATCTATTAGGGAACTTGCCACATTCAGGTATTCATGCAGAAGATGCGAGGATGCACCATGTATAAGTGTCTGTCCGGCCGATGCACTTGAAAAAGACGGAGAAGGAATCATCAACAGGCACACGAACCTGTGCATCTCATGCAAATCGTGCGTCACGATCTGTCCGTTCGGGACCATAATGACAGACTTTTTCATTTATCACCGGAATAGGGACCTGTTCTATGATCTGACCGACAAAAGGGAGCTTGAGCTGTTCGTAAAGGCTTGTCCGCCAGGAGTGGTTTCATTGACGGATGTCGATGAATCGCCTGCCGGAAATATTTACAGGCTCAACGATAAAGTTCTTATCAGAGAATATTTATACAGCACCGAAAAACCGTAAATAATTTAATATGGCTGTTGAGCTTTTCTATTTTCTTGTCTTCCCCGGATTGCTTTTTGCAGGCATTGCAGGAGGATTTCTATCGTGGTTCGACAGGAAAATCACTGCCAGGGTGCAGTTCCGCAAGGGACCGCCGCTGTTACAGCCCTTTTATGATTTTTTCAAATTGCTGCTTGTGAAGGAGACAATTCTTCCCAAACGCGGATCGCCGGTTGTTTTTCTTCTGGCTCCCATTTTCTCTGTATTCGGGGCAACGATGGCGGGAGTATTTATCCTTCTTCCGTTGTTCAATATCACAACAGGATTCAGGGGCGATCTTCTCGTAATATTCTACCTTCTAACAATACCTTCATTCTCTTACATAATCGGATCACTGGCTTCAGCAAATCCCCTTGCTGCAGTCGGCGGTTCAAGGGAGATGAAACTTATCCTGAGCTACGAGTTGACTTTCCTGCTTGTCATTGCCGGTGTGATAATGAAGTGCGGACAACAGTTTGACCTGGACAACATAATTATGATGCAAAGGGCCTCATCACCTTTCATCGGAAGCGTCTCAGGTGTACTGCTGTTCATTGTGGCGATCTTCTGTATCCAGGCTAAGCTGGCTCTTGTACCATTCGATATGCCTGAAGCTGAAGCTGAGATCACTGAGGGAATCTATATCGAATATTCAGGGGTCCCTTATGCATTGATCAAGCTGACAAAATATATCATGCTATTTATACTGCCCTCACTGCTTGCAGCTCTTTTGCTCGGCGGCTTCAGGCTCGACGGGATAAATACATTATGGAGTATACTTAAAGTTCTTGGGATTGTATTGCTTCTTACCCTCATCCGAAATACAAATCCAAGGATTAAAATCAAACAGGCTGTAAAATTCTTCCTGATATGGATGAATCTGATCGCGGTTATCGCATTAGTATTGATTGCTTTTGGTTATTGAGTTATATAATTTTGATATCATTTTGATATATTCTTAATATCATTTAGAT
>DAIUKI010000325.1:0-3902 GCA_036848255.1 Bacteroidales bacterium
TACCTGAGATACCCTCTCTGACCCACGGATACTATCTTCTGACCAGACATCCGGAATTGGCGGAATATCCCGGGGATATCTGGCCTGATACATATTGTCCTTCAAATCCGGAATCGTATGAGCTGATGTTCGATGTTTACGATGAATATATCGAAGTCATAAAACCCAAAATGGTACATATCGGCCATGATGAATGGTGGGGTGCCCCATTGGGTGTATGCCCGCTTTGTAAAGGGAAGGATTTTTCCGAGCTATTTGCCTCCGACGTAAACAAGATTCATGATTACCTTGTTGCGAAAGGAATTTCGATTGCCATGTGGGGTGATTATCTTTTGGAGAGTGTCCGTGAAAAAGGACCACAAAACAGGACATCCTCCACCGGAGTCAGATACCAGACTCCCGGAGCAATGCATCCTGCTGTTGTAAAAGAAAAAATACCAAAGGATATTTTAGTACTGAACTGGTTCTGGGTAGACCAGGAAAAGGAAATGGAACTGAAGAATTTTGGATTTAAGCAGATTTACGGGAATTTTACACCAAACATCAGCAATTGGTCTGAAAGGATAAAAAAAATAGATCTTGCCGGAGGTGCACCATCATCATGGGCTGCAACAAATGAATTTAATTTCGGAAAAGATCTGATCCTTGACTTCCTGGGGTGTGCCAATTTTGTATGGTCAGAGCATGCACTTAATCAACGGGAGCTTGCTGAAATCGTAACCAGGTTGTTACCCGGAATAAGGACTAACTTAAGCGGAAAGCATGTCCCAAGTAAAGATGGAGATCCTGTTGAAGCGATTGATATTTCTTCAAAATATAATCTGTTAAAGGATTCAAAGGTTTTCAACATAAATCTGTCTGCATTGAGATCGGGTGAAGTGGTAACCCAGTCGCTGAAGTTCAATTTGAACAATTCCCCTCAGGGATCGGGTAAATGTGTCATTGCTGTGGGTTCAAAAGGGAATGGTGACAATCCTCTTCCATCCTTAATTGAAGGTATCCCTGTAAATGAAGATGTCAGCAGCCTGATCTTCCTGCATGCCTGTGCTCTTCCATCTGAAAATCAGAAAGCCTATTTTAATATCCCTGATTTTTTTGACTCTGCAGATCTCCTTGGCTGGTATGAGATTATTTTTGAAGATGGGTTCAAAACAATTGTACCGGTGCAGTACGGAGTAAATATCCTGGAATGGAATCCGGGAGCGGAGGAGAGACTCGATAAAAGGGAGGGAGAAACAGGATCACCTCAGAATATGTACTGTTATCAGGGGGATCCTGTCAGTTGTTCTTCAGATATGATCAGCAATCCGGTCACATTCTTTGCCTATGAATGGGTCAATCCCAGGTTCGGTAAGAAAATCCGGGAGATCAGTCTGCATGGTACCGTAAATTATCAGGCTCTTCAGACAGACTACAGCAAGCCGGTCACGAAGCCTATGAAAAGCAACGCAATTCTTTTAGCCGGAATAAGCAAAGTCAAAAAAAGAAAACTCCTGAAGCCGGGGAAATAATTAAATTAAATATCTTGTTGCAGACTAATCTTATAACATATTAACTTAAAGCGATTATGGAAAAGAAAAAGGAAATCTTGTTTACTGGTTCTGATACCGAAGGAGGCATAACCTCAGGTTATCACATGAACGATGGGGTCAAAGTAAAAGTTCCATATTCTTTCTTTGGATCAATATATGATGAAGATGAACAAAAGATGGTTCTTGCTGCCATGAAACAGGAATCGCAGACAATGGGACCTCAGGTAACCATGTTCCAGAGAGAATTTGCCAAAGCTTTTGAGGTTAAAAATGCCTTTGCCACTACCAACTGCACAACTGCCATGCATGCAGCTACACAGGCAATGGGTATAAAAGCAGGTGATGAGGTGATTGTTACCCCGATAACTTTTATCGCGACCTCGCTCGTTGTTTTAAAGGAGGGCGCCAAACCTGTTTATGCTGATATCGATCCAAGGACCTTCAATATTGATCCCGGGGAAATTGAGGATAAAATTACTTCCAGGACAAAAGCAATTTTTGTTGTTCATTACGGGGGCCAGATGTGCGATATGGATCCCATTATGGCCATTGCAAAAAAACATAATCTATTCGTAATGGAGGACTGTGCCCATGCCCATGGTGCAAACTACAAGGGCAGGAAGGCAGGTTCCATTGGTGATCTGGGCTGCTTCAGTTTTCATTCATTAAAGAATATGACTACTCTCGGAGAGGGTGGCATGATAACAAGCAACAGTGATCTGTTTTCTGATAAAATTCAGAGAATGAGAGTAATGAGTATAACTCACTGGGATCCGGATCAGACCGCCTGGGAGTTTGGCGGGATCAAACTGAAAAAAGAAGATGTTAAAGACTATTGGATTCCGTCGCACTTTGATGTTATTGATGATGAAGGGAAATGGGGTAACAACTACCGGATGAACGAAGCTCAGGCTGCAGTCGGCAGAGCCCAGTTAAGAAAGCTTGATATGCTGGTCGAAAAACGCAGATACAACGGCCATTATCTTAACGAAGGACTGAAAGATATAGAAGGAATCACAACCACTTACGAAGATCCGAATTGTCATCATGCATACCATCTTTATACTTTATGCGTTGAGGAGGAAATCCTTGGAGCATCAAGGGACAGGTTTATGAGAGTGCTTTACCAGGAGGAAGGAATCCAGGGGATTCTGCATTATCAGCCTACCTATCATCTTACGGGGTTGAAGAAAATGTATAATTATCCTGATAAGCTATGTCCCAATGCCGAGAAATTTTTCTACGCCCGGGGGATAAACCTTCCAATGAATCCGCAATTAACAAAGAATGATCTTGATATGATGATCGAAGGTGTCAGGAATACTGTTAAAAAGGTTCGCAAATAGCTTAATCTGACCATTGCAGTGTATTGATTAAGTCGTCACAAAGGGGTTAAATGAAAAAAACTGTCATATCATGGTTGCTGCTTTTTGCATGCAACCTTATGTGGTCGCTTCAGTTCACATGCATCAAGTTAACCCAGGATCAGGTGGGGCCTTATTTCACCGTCTGGGCCCCAATGCTTCTTGCAACACTCTTCCTGACTCCCTTTGCTATCAGAGATTTCAATAAGGGAGGAAAAAAATTCAAGGACATAATAATATTCGGACAGCTTGCATTGCTGGGGGTTTTCCCGGCCCAGGTTCTGATGACATGGGGAACTCAATACTCCCTTGCGAGCAATGCTGCTATTCTGACTCTTGCCTTGCCTGTCATTACTGCTGTCTTCGCTTTTCTTATGTTAAAAGAGAAGATGAATAAAGTGAGGTGGTTGAGTTTCATTATCGCAATTACAGGGGTTGTGCTATGTTCCACAAGCGATATAAAACAATTAAATTTTGGTTCAAAATATGCTTTAGGCAATATCATGATTTTTCTTGCTATTGTCGGTAATGCCTATTACAATACAGGCATAAAAAAAATTGCTGACAGGTATTCAGAAATGGAGTTGTTGTTTTTTACTTATGTTGTAATGGTCATCCTGCTTACACCGCTTGTATTTATCTATGAACTGGATGTATTTGCACGGATTCCTTTATTTACGAGACAGACATGGATTGGAATGACTTTGCTGACTTTTTTTCATAACTTTCTTTCGATGCTGTTATTCTTTAAGGCCTTGAAGGTCCTGGATGCAATGCAGGTCGGTTTGTCTAATTATTTGATTGCATTTTTTGGTCTTCCAATCGCTGCAATATGGCTTGGCGAGAAACTGAATAGCTTGGTTATTGTTGGTGGCATTATGGTTCTGACATCAACTCTGATAATTACAATTGTCGACTACAGGATGAGACAAGCAACCAGCAACCAGCAACCAGCAACTTAAATTAATTAAATATCAAGATTTTAATGATCATAGTCATGGGAAAA
>DAIUKI010000326.1:0-3898 GCA_036848255.1 Bacteroidales bacterium
TGATTATGGTTATGCCGAAAGGGACGGTTGTTGATGTACTGCCAGGAACATATGATACTTTTATGCATGTGGTATTCGAGGGTGAAGAAGGTTATATCTATGCAAAAGATGCAGAATTAAGCCAGGCTCCGGCTACAACAGTAAAAGATGCGTCCCGAATGTCTGTGGAGAAAGAAACAAATTCACAGGAATCGAGACCGGTGCAAAAGCAGGTTGTAACCAGGTATGAATATCTGGTAAATAAATACGGTACGTCGATGGGATCAAGGTTATATGAGAGGAAAATCTGGAAAGGGATGAATTCTCAGCTTGTAAAGGATAGCTGGGGCTCACCCGGGGAGATAAACCGGATAATAAACGGCGATGAAGTAAGGGAAGAGTGGATCTATAACAAAACCCGGCTTAATTTCAGGAACAGTACGCTATCAGACTGGGGGCCTGCTAAATAGATTTCGGATTTCGGATTTGAGATTTCGGATTTACAAATCCTGGATCCGAAATTCATTAGCATAAACATTGAAGTTCAGAAAAAATTTATATTTTTGCCCGTGAATCTGCGGGAGTAGCTCAGTTGGTAGAGCACGACCTTGCCAAGGTCGGGGTCGCGGGTTCGAGTCCCGTCTCCCGCTCAAACAAAAAAAAGCCGCGTTAGCGGCTATTTTATTTTTTATGAATGCCGACAACAGGCTTGCCTGGAGGAGGAATGAGTAAAAAATAAAATATGGCCACGTCAGTGGCTTTTTTGTTTGAAGGCATCTCCAAAAGGGTCCGCCCCGACCGGAGTGTCTGGGCAATCCCGTCTCCCGCTCAGACAAAAAGGCTGTTTTAATAGTCTTTTTTGTTTTGTTTACTTGTTTTTATGTAAATTCGGTCCTCATATCATAAATTCAATTCTTAACTTAAATTCATAACCATGAAAAGAACATTTTACTTATTTCTTTTGATGACTGCAGCAATCCTGTATTCATGCACATCAAAAAAAGCTGATCCCGGAATATCAGTTCCTTTTGAAAAATATACTTTACCCAACGGATTGACGGTGATCCTTCATGAAGATAAATCAGATCCGATTGCAGCAGTAGCTGTGGTCTTCCATGTAGGATCAAGCCGTGAGGTAACAGGTAAAACAGGATTTGCCCATCTCTTTGAGCATATGATGTTCCAGAAGTCGGAGAATGTTGGCGAAGATCAGCTCTTCAAATTGATTCAGGGAGCAGGAGGTGAACTCAACGGAGGAACAAGCTATGATAATACTGTATACTATGAGGTGATCCCCAAAAATGCGCTTGAAATGGCGTTGTGGCTGGAATCTGACAGGTTGGGCTACCTCGAAAATACCGTTACCAAGGCTGCATTCGCAAATCAGCAAAATGTTGTTATGAACGAAAAGAGACAGAGTGTCGATAATGCGCCATACGGGCACAATAATGCTCTGATCCTGGCAAATGTATATCCCAAGGGACATCCCTACAGCTGGACTGTTATCGGTGAAATGGAAGACCTGATGAATGCCACCGTTGAGGATGTCAAGGCTTTTCATAAGAGGTTCTATTCACCAAATAATGCAACCCTGGTTGTTGCAGGCGACATAAATAAGGATGAGGTGAAGGCGATGGTCGAAAAGTACTTTAGCGAGATCCCTGCCGGAGAACCGATCGAAAAGAGAAGCCCGATCCCCACATCGGTCTCTTCTACAGTTAAACTTTATCATGAGGATAATTTTGCAAAGGCACCAAGGCTGACAATGGTCTTTCCCGCAGTCGAACAGTTCTCAAAGGAGGCTTATGCCCTGGATTATCTGGGACAACTTCTGTCGAACGGTAAAAAGACACCATTATACAAGGTTCTTGTAAAGGACAAAAAATTAACCTCAGCAGTCAGTGCATACAATATGGCCCTTGAACTGGCAGGGGTATTCCAGATTTCTGTAACAGCAAATCCCGGAGTGAACCTGACGGAAGTTGAAAAAGCGGTATTTGAATCTTTCGATATGTTCGAAAAGGAAGGATTCACCGAAGAAGATCTGAAAGCCCTGAAAGCCAGGAACGAGACAGGTTTCTACAACAACTTCAGCAGTATTCTCAGCAAATCATTCACTCTCGGTGAATATCAGATGAGTAAGGATGACCCTTCATTTTATGCCGAAGACTTTGCTGCGCAGCAGGCTGTTACATCAGAAGATATCAAAAATGTTTTCCAGAAATACATTAAGGGGAAAAACTATGTCATGACAAGTTTTGTCCCGAAGGGGGAAGTTAATCTTGTTGCCGAAGGATCGGTTAATGCAGGTATCGTGGAAGAAGACCTTGCAGAGGCAGCGGAAATCAAGATGACAGCCGGAGCAGAAGACCCGGTGATCAAAACTCCGACAAAGATCGACAGGTCGGTCCAGCCTTCTTTGGGTCCTGATCCCGAAGTATCAATTCCGTCAGTATGGACGGGTTCTCTGGGCAATGGAATGAAGCTTTATGGGATTAAATACAATGAGCTGCCGCTGGTGCAGTACTCAATCATAGTATCGGGCGGGCATCTTCTTGATCCGATTGAAAAGGCAGGAGAGGCAAGCCTTACGGCAGCCCTTATGAATGAAGGGACTAAAAATAAAACCCCCGAAGAACTTGAGGATGCGATACGGCTGCTTGGTGCCAGTATCTCGTTTTCCGGAAGCACCGAGAACATAACGGTGAGGGTAAGCACTCTTGCCCGCAATTTTGAAAAGACACTTGCTCTTGTGGAAGAGATGCTTTTTGAACCCCGCTGGGATGAGGAGCAGTTCGGTCTGGCAAAAAGCAGGGTCATAAATAACCTTAAGAGGAACAAGGCAAATCCCAGCTATCTTGCTTCGAACACCCTTAACGGTCTGATCTTCGGTGAAGGCAATATCCTGGCTGTGGAAACAGCGGGTACTGAAGAATCGGTAAGCTCTATAACCATCGATGATCTTAAGAATTATTACGGCATGAATTTCTCACCCTCACTTGCCAGGTTCATTGTGGCCGGAGACATCGATCAGCAAAGAGTTGAAGCAGCATTGGCTGGATTGAATGAAAAGTGGCAGTCTAAGGATGTCAGTCTTCCTGAAATAAAGGTCCCTGAGGCTCCTGAAAAATCACAGATCTATTTTGTTGACGTGCCCGGAGCCAAGCAATCGGTAATATATATCGGTGCGCCTTCGATTACTAGGACAAATCCAGATTACTATCCTGTCTATGTCACTAACTATAAGCTGGGCGGTTCGTTCAACGGGATCTTTAACCTTATCCTCCGTGAAGAAAAGGGATTCACTTATGGCGCCAGATCAAATTTCAATGGAGCTAGTAAATATGGATCCTTTATGGCATCCTCGATGGTAAGCACCAACTCCACTCTTGAGTCGATGAATATTTTCAAGACCGAGATGGAGAAGTATCGTAAGGAAATACCACAGGAGTATGTCGACTTTACAAAATCGGCCCTTCTGAAAGGTAATGCCAGGAGCTTTGAAACACTTGGAAGCCTTCTTAACATGTTGAATAATATTGCGGTGTATGATCTGCCGGCTGATTATATCAAGAAGGAAGAAGCTTTTGTTAAAGAATTAACAACCGACAAGATCCTTGAACTGGCAAACAAGTATATTGATCCTGCCAGAATGTATTATGTTGTTGCCGGTGATGCAGCCACGCAGCTTAAGGCGCTTGAAAAGGTTGGACTGGGAAAGCCGATACTTGTGAAGAATTAAGAAATTGTTCTAAATTTGCACATGCAGTAAAAACGGCGTGACGGCGTGAAGGCATGACTGCATGACTGCATGAATTTTCTTAGCCCGGATGGTAGGGGCGAGCGTTAAGAAAACATCCGGTGGATGTTTTTAGCGAAGTAGCCAGACTGCAGGGATGGACAGGGTCCGACACGCTGG
>DAIUKI010000327.1:0-3896 GCA_036848255.1 Bacteroidales bacterium
ACCACGGTCTTCAGGTCTGCAATAACCACGGTCTTCAGGTCTGCAATAACCACGGTCTTCAGGTCTGCAATAACCACGGCCATCAGGTCTGTTATAACCACGGTCTTCAGGTCTGCTATAACCACGGCCTTCAGGCCGTGGTTATAAGACCATCCAATAAGTGGGCTTTAGCCCTGATTTTTTCTTTTAACCTGTAAATATGAATATTTCAATCTCCCCCAATGCGACCGAACTCGGTAATTCAGCTGCGAAACTTGCAGCGGTAAAGATAAGCGAAGCAATAATCCGCAATGGCGAAGCAAGGATGGTTGTTTCGACCGGCAGTTCACAATTTGAATTTTTCCAGGCTCTTGTAAAGGAAAAAATCGACTGGAAAAAGGTAGAGGTATTTCATCTCGATGAATATATCGGTCTGCCTGTCACTCACAAGGCAAGTTTCAGGAAATACCTTTATGAGAGATTCATAAAACTTGTCCCCGTCAAAAAGTTCTATCCTGTTGAAGTGGAGGGTAATACCGGCGACCGCTTATGGGAACTCTCCACTGCCCTGCGGAAAGAACCTGTTAATCTGGGTATTATCGGGATTGGCGTAAACGGTCACATTGCATTTAATGATCCTCCGGCTGATTTCAATTCACGTGAATCCTATATAATTGTAGAACTTAATGAAGCTTGCAAGATGCAGCAGGTAAATGAAGGATGGTTTAAAAGCATAGAGGAAGTTCCTGATAAAGCTGTCTCAATGAGTGTCTGGCAGATAATGCAGTGCACTACAATTATTTCAGTTGTCCCGCACCTGGTAAAGGCTGACGCGGTTAAGAATACACTATCCCGCCGGCTTACAAACACTGTTCCTGCAACAATGCTGAAAAAGCATCCTGACTGGTATCTTTTCCTTGATAATAATTCAGCATCGGAGATTATAACTTTATAAGAATGCCATTTTTTGCCCCTTTGGGGCTGTTGAAAGGAGGGGGGATTTATAGGGGGTTGACAAAAAGATTTGCGAGCTAATTATGAATGATATCGGAGTTATTGAAGCAATCCATTACGAGACAAATAAGCCTGTGAGGATTGAAATAAGGGATGGATTGATCACTCATTTATCTGAAGCGCCTGAATCAATCCGTAAAAACGGTTTATTTGTCGCCCCGGGGCTTATCGACAATCAGATAAACGGCTATAAAGGTGTGGATTTTTCGGACCCGCGACTTACCACCGGAAAGATGAAAATAGCTGTTGAGGCAATCCGGAAAGATGGTGTTACAAGCTTCTTTCCAACCGTTATTACGGGCAGCCATGAGAATCTACTGAAGGCTTTTGGTAACCTTGCCGAGGCAATGAAGGATGAAGAGGTCAGACAATCTGTTCCGGGATTTCATCTTGAAGGTCCATATATTTCACCCGAGGAAGGATTTTACGGATGCCATCCGTCAGAATTTATTCGAAAACCATCATGGATGGAGTTTTGTGAACTTCAGGATGCTGCTGAGGGTAACATAAGGCAGGTTACAATTGCACCGGAAGTTGAAGGGGCAAATGAATTCATCAGACTGTGTTCCCTGAACAAAATATTGGTTGCCATTGGACATACAAATGCTTCAACGGAACAGATAAAACAAGCAGTTGACCATGGAGCAAGAGTGTCGACACACCTGGGGAACGGATGTGCTAACCTCATCGACCGCCACCGCAATCCCCTTTGGCCGCAGCTTGCAAATGACCTGCTTAGGATTTCCATTATCGCCGATGGACATCACCTGCTTCCTGAAGAGATTCAGGTCTTTTATAAGGTAAAAGGCCCTCATAATATTATACTTACATCTGATGTGACTCATCTTATCGGAATGACTCCCGGAAATTACAATTTTCTAGGGAGCGAGGTGGTCCTGACCGGAGAGGGACTCATCAAAAACCCTGTGCTGAATTGCCTGGCTGGAGCCTCCCTGCCCCTGAGAACCGGTGTTGAAAATGTTATGAAGTTCACAGGTTGCTCCCTGGGAGAAGCTGTAAACATGGCCACTGTAAATGTTGCCGGAATTTATAATCTTTCCGACAGAGGTTTACTGGCTCCGGGAAAAAAGGCTGATCTTATATTGTTTGAAGTAAAGGAAAATAAAATTGAAATAAAAGATGTTTTGGCAGGGGGAAGAAAAACAAGCGCTGACTAACCAGCAACCAGCAACCAGCACCCAGTAACAAGTAACAAGTAACCAGTAACCAGTCCATGGCAACACTCGACTACATTGTTCTTATCACCTACTTCATTTCGATCACAACCTTTGGGATATGGATCTCCCGGAAGATAAAAACCAGCGACAGCTATTTCAGGGGAGGCCGGAAATTCAAATGGTACATAATGATAGGGCAGGCCTTTGGGGTTGGGACGCATGCAGAAATGCCGGTGGCCCAGACAGGTGCAACCTTCAGCAGCGGATTTGCCACAATCTGGTACCAGTGGAAGAACATGCTGATCACTCCTTTTTACTGGCTGATAGCTCCTTTCTACAGGCGAAGCGAACGAACCACGGTGGGTGAGATAGTCGAAGACAGGTACGGCAGTGCCATGGGTATGGTCTACTCCATTTTTGCAATATGCTTCTTTGTCTTTAACATGGGAGTCATGCTTCAGGGAGCGGCAAAGGTCATTTCGGTGGCGACCGGTAATCTTGTCTCTCCGAATATGGTCGTAATGGGTATGACCGTTGCATTTATCCTTTACAGTTTTGTTGGCGGGCTTATCGCATCAGCATATACCGATTTTATCCAGTCATTCCTCATAATAACCCTGTCAGTATTGCTTATACCGCTAGGCATGAAGGAGATAGGAGGTTTTGGCTATATGAAAATGGTTCTTCCTGATCACTTTTTTGATCTGTTTAACAGTGCGAGCGGAATAGATGGTTTCACAATAGCGATGCTTGCAATAAACGGAATTGTGGGAATAACTGCCCAGCCTCATATGATATCGATGTGCGCTACAGGCAACACCGAACGGGCAGGGAGAATTGGCCAGACATTCGGATCGATGGTCAAAAGACTTGTCACGATCGGATGGGCCCTTACAGGACTTGTGGTGGCTGCTCTCGTAATTAAGAATAATGTAACTCTTCCCGATCCGGAAATGGCATTCGGATATGCCTGCAGTGAACTGCTTGTTCCGGGGCTGGTCGGACTCATACTTTCAGCTATTGTGGCAGCAAACATGTCGGCCTGTTCTAATTTCATGGTCAATACAGGAGCGCTGTTTACTAAGAACTTTTATAAAAAGTATATAAATCCTGATGCCGGCGACAGAACGATACTCTGGATGGGACGATACTCAGGTCTTGGTTTGTCGGTACTTGCAGTACTCTTTGCCCTCAGTATTAAAAATGTTCTTCATGGATTCCTGTTTACCGAAACATTAGCAGCATTCATGGGGATAATGTTCCTGGGAGGGATCATATGGAAAAGGGCGAATCGATATGGAGCAGCTGCTGCTGTGGTCTTTTCGTTCTCGGCTTACTATATTGTTAATTCTTTATCAACTGGCGATTTGATGCTGGTTTACAAATGGACACCAGGTCCGTTTGGAATAGCGATGCTTTCCGGTTTCTTTATGTTCTGGCTGGTGAGTATCCTTACAAAACCTGAAAAAAAGGAAAAGACCGACGCCTTTTTCGATAATATGAGGAGAAAATCAGATGCAAAGGAACCCGGACCTGATGGTAAGAAACCACTCGCAGAACTGACTGGCGATGGACTTATCCTTCTTGATCTCCCGGGTTGGGGGAAAAAGGAGAGGCGGCATAGCTTCTTCAAACATTACAGGGAGGATCTCATTGGATTTTTGCTGAGCTGGGTGGTAGTTGGAGTGCTAATTCTTTTTGCCTGGGGAATCCTGCAGATTTAGG
>DAIUKI010000328.1:0-3895 GCA_036848255.1 Bacteroidales bacterium
TATTTACTCCTTCATAGCTCAGAAAAGCGAATGCGGTAATAGTCTTCTTTTTGTCGAGGTTTCCATAAGCTGTGCTTGTAATGCTCCATGAGAAATAATCCCTTGCCGGTATGATAACGGATTCCCCTGTGTACTCATTTATGTGTCCCTTATATATCCTCGCATTGATATTAATATACCACAGGGTGGCATTGATACCGCCGCCAAGCTCATAGCCGTCGAGCAGGTTAAAGGGTTTGGTGAATGTTGTCAGACTGTTACCATCAGGAGAATTAATTACCCGGTATTCATTTCCCACCTTGTTCGAAAAATATTCCTTGTAAACATAAGGTGAAAAATAATTGCTGCCAAAGTTCCAGGTGTAGGTAAGCTGAAGTCGGTCACGGTAATCCGGTTTTAGATCGGGATTTCCCTGTGTTATATTATAATTCTGGTCAATCCTGTAATAGGGATTCATATCGTAGATTCCGGGCCTGTTAATTCTGCGGTTATATGTGAATTTCAAATTGTGTGATGCCGAAAATTTATATTGAAGATTGACTGAAGGAAGGAAACAGGTATAATCCGGATCGGTAACGGAATCAGCCCTGATCCGGCTGTTTTCAACCCGTAACATGGTCTGGAACCCTATCTTTTTAAGATTATATGTGATTCCCCCATAAACCGAATTACGGAACTCGGCATACTCAAACAGGTTATCAGATTCCTGATTATCAATTTTAAAATCATAGCTCATCTGCTGGTAATAAAGCTGATAGCCTGTTTCAATTTTCGCCGCCATTCCAATCGGCTGGACATAATTAAGTTTCACAGAATAATAATTACGTTTGTTAAGATTGTCTTCCAGCCTGACATATGTATCAAGCACCGAATTTGAGTTAAATAGATACCTGGTATTCTTTATATCGTTCTTTTCATCCGATTTGAAATTATAGAAAGTGTTTTCTACCGTCAGTTCCTGAATAGGGTTTTTAAATGATTTCTTGTAAAACAGGGAGGCTGATGATTCACCACTTTTAAATCCGTTATAAGTTAACGAGGAAATCGTGTTCAGCGGTATATCGTTTTTATACAGGAAAGTCTCACTTAAAAGGTCAATATCCTGATTTATCGGCTTGTAGCTTACATTGAAGCTCATACTGTTCCTGTCGTTCATATAATAATCGAATCCGCTGTTGATTGTCGACATTGTCACTTTTATGCCTCCGGTTCCCGACAGGCTGATTGTTGAATCGATCATTGTGAAGCGGCTTTCATTGGTGTTGCTGATATCAAGGCTCTGTGCAGCATCAAGGACAGTCACATAAAATGTTATTTTACCCAGCGCATAATCCAGGCTGCCCGATTCCTGACGGGTTATCTTGTTAAATGGTTTAATATTGAGGCCGACATTCCCGTTAATTCCGAATCTGGCCTCTTTTTTCAGTATGATACTTAATACTCCATCGATATTGCCCTCGTATTTGCCCGATGGATTGCTTATTATCTCAATGGTTTCAATATCAGTTGGAAGAAGCCGGGCAAGATACTCCTTGTCGCGCTGCCTTCCATCAACCTGAATAATAAAATTACTGCTTCCGTTTAGTGTTACATTGTTCTGAAAATCGACATTGACCTGCGGAATCTTTTTCAGAAGTTCGTATCCGTTGCTTGTTGATTTTGATACTACCGACGGAATGGCATAAACAGTCCGGTCAACCATCTCCTTGCCCTTCAGGCGTTCGCCCATCACAGTGACTTCACTTAAACTTGCAATGGTTTCAGTCAGGTAGATTGTGTCGACGGCAATTTCGTCCATTCCCGGTTCGACGACCACCTTTTTCCCATTGGTTTTAAAGCCAACGAAACTAACCCGTATAAAATAATTGCCCGGTTTTACCTTTTCGAGCAGATAACCGCCATCGGTTAATGTAATTACCCCGGTGGTTATAGTTGAATCGGGCAATTGAACCAGTCCTACAGAAGCAAACTGAACTGGTGATTTATCTGTCTCGAAGCATACTTTTCCGCTGATATTCTGAGCTTGAGCAGTGATGGAGGCAATTAGGAGCAATCCTGTTAAAAGTTTTTTCATTTTAAGTCTGATTCATTTTACTGCAAACCAATTGTTTTAGTTTCGCCGTTTATATCCATGGGCATCTGCATGCTGAAGCCGGGAGCGCTGATCCCCAGGTTCCCGGTGATATGTGTTTTTGCCAGATCTTCAACTATCAGGCCTGTACGGATATCTAATATCATCTTTGATCTTGACAATCCTTTCAAATCGTTATAGGTAACCGTGGCTCCGCCCGATTCAATGGGAGCAGCATTCTCTGCTGCCTTAATATTTGATTCGACAGTGATGTTTGCATTATTGCCATTCAAGCCATCCAGATGATAGTTTGTATTTATGTTGAGCATCATTCCTCCTGAATTCATCTGTTGCGTTACATTCCAGGTGTCACCGGTTGAAACCTGTTTGCCGGGAAGGCACCAGGTAAACATTCCGATCATTGTTTTCAATGAATTGTCGCTGATCGAATTTATTATTTCCTTTTTGATGGCAGAAGCCATTAGCCCGTCAAGTGTTATAGAACTGGTATCTTTCAAAATCTGGTCCGACAGCATTTTTAAATTTACGATCTCAAACGGTTTGCCTGCAAAGTCCATTTTAACATAAAGTGCATTTTTGCTTAGCCGATTCATTATGAATGACATTATGTCGCCCGTTTCTTCAGATTTGATATCCCCTACACTCGCGGAATTGATGAGTACCGTTTTTCCCATTGCATTTGTTTTGGTGATCAGGGTGTCAAAATGTACTTCGGTGATCATAAAATCGGCGGTGGCATCTATCATTTTCAGTGAAAGCATATAGTTGACGCTGGACTCCGTGGTCTGCTGTACGCCGTTTATAGTTTGTGCAATTGTCTGTTCTGAAACAGATTTCAACCTGTATACCTTATTTTTTTCCAGGTTCATTTTAAGGTTGGCGCTGTTTTGTGCGACTAAGGAAATGCAAAACAGAACTGCTGTAAATGACAAAAGGATCTTTTTCATCTTGATTGTTTTAAAAGGATTACGGATCATGCTCAAAAATATACCTGCAAATGCCTTTTGAAAATTGGTTATCGGTAAATGGATGATTTTCATGGGTGAATAACATATCTGACCGGGAAAATCCTGAATTTTGTGATCAGTTGATGACTGAACGGCATTTGAAATTGGGTGTAACAATTTGTATTTTTGCACAGTCAGCTTTGATACTAATTAAAACAAGGTAATATGTCGGGAAGAAAATGTACACAAATTGTCAGAGGACAACATGCGATTGACGGTGCAGGTGTTCATTTGCGCAGGGTGCTTGGATTACGGACGGTAAAGGATTTTGATCCTTTCCTGATGCTGGACGGGTTTGATTCTTCAAATCCCCAGGATTACATAAAAGGATTCCCATGGCATCCCCACCGCGGAATTGAAACTGTAACCTACCTGTTAAGGGGTGATATAGAACATGGAGACAGCCTGGGCAACAGCGGGGTGATCCGCGACCTTCAATGCCAGTGGATGACTGCCGGATCGGGGATAATTCATCAGGAGATGCCGAGGGCCGCCGAGAGGATGCTTGGGTCTCAGCTTTGGGTCAATCTTCCAAAAAAAGATAAAATGACACAGCCTGCCTACCGCGATATTCAGCAAAAGGATGTTTTGGTGGTTCAGGAAGAAAATGCAACCATAAGGGTTTTATCGGGAAATTACCGGAACAATCACGGTGCCGTGAAAGGTGAATATGTCAAGGTTCAATACCTCGATGTAAAATTGGAACCCGACACTCTCTGGAAATATAATGAAACCTCCAATGATCAGACAATGTTTCTCTTCCTCATCGACGGCACTCTGGCTGCCGACGATGAAC
>DAIUKI010000329.1:0-3876 GCA_036848255.1 Bacteroidales bacterium
TTCAAGCTTTTCCTCCTCATCATTAAGCTTGATGACATACTGCAATGAAGCCATCGCCAGAAAATCCTGTACATCCTTATCCGAATAGCGCTGCTTATATTGCAGCACTTTTTCGTTAATCATTCTGGCAGCTTTCCTGATCTTTTCTTCATTTTCCCTTTCTACCTTCAATGGATAATATCTGTCTGCCACGTTAACCCTGATCGAAAGCTTATCATCCATTTTTATATCTTATCTGTTCAAAAGAGCAACACATCTGTCTATTTCCCGCACTAATTCATTAATCTTCTGCTTCGCCTCGAAGGCACCTTTGCCTTCACCCATTAATGCTCCCGATATTTTAATTCTTTCGTATTTATTTTCCAGGTCCTTGATCTTTTTGTCACGTTCCTCTATATAACGCTCCAATGTATCATTTTCGTTTTTCAGCTCCTTGTTTTTCGTCCTCAGGTCATTATATCTCTCAAACAATTCTTCAAGCTTTTTGTTCAGCAATATTAGCTCTTCAAGACCCTGTCCGGACATACTAAAATCTTTAATGCAAAGTTAACATAGTAAATGTATTTTTCAATAATTTAACTTAAATAGTTTGGAAGAACAACTCATAAGTATAGTTTTGCAACCACTGAATTATAATTCACTGATATGATCATTAAGCTGATTTTCCTTTTTTACCTGTTATTGAATACTCATGTTGGTGAAGAGCCAACGAACAGGTCAATTTTCATTTCACCCGTAAGGATTCCACTTGCCCTTTCTGCAAATTTCGGCGAGCTCAGGACGGACCACTTTCATTCAGGACTTGATATCAAGACACAGGGTGTAACAGGCAAGGAAGTTGTTGCAGCTGCATCGGGTTATGTTTACAGGATCAGCGTCTCTCCCGGAGGTTTCGGCAGAGCGCTCTATCTTCGTCACCCTTCCGGTTATTCCACAATTTACGGCCATCTTGACAAATTTACCCCCGAACTTGAAGAATATGTTGTTTCGAGGCAATACGAAGAGAAAAGCTTTATGGTTACCCTCTGGCCCCCGAAGGATAGATTTCAGTTTGATCAGGGAGAAATGATAGCTTTTTCAGGAAATTCAGGCAGCTCCTCAGGTCCACATCTTCACTATGAAATAAGAAAATCCGATGATGAAGTGCCTGTCAATCCACTTCTGTTTGAATTTGGTGTGGATGACAATATCAAGCCTGTCATTGAAAAGCTGGTGATTTATCCGGCAGGCAAAGCCACGCTTATAAATAATCAGAACAGGATGCTTAAAGTGAATGTGACCGGAGGCAATGGCAATTACGGGATTTCGTCACAAAGTGTGTTATCTGTCAGCGGTCCAGCCGGTTTTGGATTCAAAGCATATGATCTGATCAATAACAGCAATAACAAATGCTCGGTTTATTCAATCCAGCTGAAAATTGACACTGTTCCGGTCTTTAACTACATTATGGATGCCTTTTCATTTAATGAATCGAGATACGTCAACAGCCACATTGACTATGAAACATTGCAGAGGGAGAATATTTATGTTGAAAGAGCATTCAGGCTTCCCAACGACAAGCTTAGCATATATCAGAATGTTGTAAATAAAGGGATCATCAATTTTTCTGATAATGGAAAACATAAAGTCGAGATCATTGTCTTCGATATACACGGTAATAAATCAACTCTCACCTTCTATGTAAAATCGGTTCCTGCTCCTGTTCAGGAAATTCAGACAAAAACTGCCGAAAACAATGCTATAGTGATGCCATATAACAGAAACAACAAGTTTGTATCCAAAAACATTGCAGTGAATATTCCCTCAGGAGCCTTATATGATACATTGTTTTTCCAGTTCAGGAGGTCAACGGGTAATCCGGGAATGTTTTCGGAAATTTTCGAGATTCACAACAAATACACCCCGCTGCACAGGTCATATAACCTTTCAATCAAGCCGGAAAAGGTTCCGGCAGGAAAGGAATCAAAGCTGCTTATTATTCAGCTTGCTGATGAAATCAGGAAAATTCCTTTGCCAAGTACATGGAACGACGGCTTTCTTTCAGCCAATCCGAATACTTTCGGCATCTTTTTCATTGGGATTGATACAATTCCTCCGCTGATACAGCATAACGGATTCAATCCCGGGGCCAACCTTTCCGGCAGGACAACACTTAAAATCAAGATCACCGATGAACTGTCCGGAATCAAGACATATGAACCGCTTATTGACGGGCAATGGGCATTATTTGAATACGATCAGAAGAATAACATGCTGGTTTACAATTTTGATCCAAAAAGGTTACTGAAGGGCTCAAAACACGCTCTTTCCCTTAAAGTCATGGATAACAGGGATAACCTGAGTACTTATAAATGTGAATTTAGCTGGTAGACTTCATTCCCATACCTCGCAACAACCCAGATGGGGTGAAGTTAAAGGTTAACTTAATAGATCCTTGCCGGATATACTCCGTTCCTGATCATCTTCTTTATGCTTTCAACAACGTATGGCTTATCCTCACGGTAAGTGACCCCGAACCATCGCTCGTTGCTCATAAGGATCTTTATAGTGATTTCACCGTTCTTGACAAATTTATCCACTGAAGTCGGTATGTCAAGTTCCGATTTCAGATCCATGCCACTGGCATTGATAAAGTTCCGGAACTCTTTTCCGAGGAAGTCATAACATGATGGCTTGAAGCCCCACAGATTCATTGAAACAATCTCATTTCCGGTGAAATTGATGGGGTTCCCGTCTGGTCCCGGCGCTGTCGCTCCTTCCCTGGTTTTTTCAATCTGACGCGTCTCAACAATATTCCTTAAAAATCCATTTTCATCGGCTTTACAGACTCCGCGGTTCACATGACCGTGCTCCGATAGTGTGTTGCCTAGTTTATATCCGACAATGCAGTAATTATTCGGGTCCTTGTCATTGACAAGAAAATCCCTGAGCAGGGTGAATGACTCAACACCATAATAATCATCTGCATTAATCACACCAAACGGCTCTTTTATCTTGTCCTTTGTAACCAGAATTGCATGACTCGTTCCCCATGGTTTTGACCGGTCCGGTGCTACCCTGACACCTTCGGGCAGGTCGGTGATCTCCTGGAAAACATAATCCACCTCGATTTTACCCTGGAGCCTGTCAACAAATCTTTCCCTGACCTGTTCCTCAATGTCGCGGCGGATTACGAAAACAATCTTTCCGAATCCTGCCCGGATAGCATCATAAATTGAATAATCAATTATTGTTTCACCTGAAGGACCAACTTCATCAAGTTGTTTGTTTCCCCCATAACGTGTGCCCATTCCGGCAGCCAGAACTAAAAGTGTCGGTTTCATCGGATAAAAATTTTGGATTCACAATTATACAGAAAATATTGTTACTTTTATTAATCCGATTAATTTTTGTAGATGGAGTTTAAGCTAGAGATTTGTGTTGATAGTGTTGAATCTGCAATCAATGCACAATCTGCCGGAGCAGACCGGGTTGAATTTTGCGATAACCTCATTGAAGGCGGCACTACACCTGCCTACGGTTCAATTATCTCAACGAGAAACAATCTTTCTATAAGGTTCCATGTAATAATAAGGCCAAGAGGCGGGGATTTCCTCTATTCCGATCTTGAATTCGATGTCATGAGAAGGGATATTGAGATTTGTGGAGAGAGCGGAGTTGACGGAATTGTAGCAGGAATACTGCTTCCGGGAGGCAACATCGATGTTGACCGGACCGCGAGACTTTTTGAATTTGCCTATCCTATGGCCACCACCTTTCACCGGGCTTTTGATATGTGCGGTGATCCTGTTCAGGGATTGGAAGATGTTATAGCCACTGGCGCTTCGCGGCTGCTTACATCGGGCTTAAGGAACAAGACACAGGATAGGATTGAAC
>DAIUKI010000330.1:0-1331 GCA_036848255.1 Bacteroidales bacterium
AACAACCATAACCTACTTTAATGAAAACCAATAAATACGTTACCATTGTTCTGCTTTCCGGAGTTCTTCTTTTTTTTATTCCTGCCAAACCTGCCAATGCAATCCCTGCCTTTGCACGCAAATATCAGATTAGCTGCCAGGTATGCCATTCCCCTGCAATGCCAAGGTTGAAGCCATTTGGCGAGGAGTTCGCTGGTAACGGATTCAGGCTCACTGAATATGAGTCACCAAGATACTTTATCCAGGCAGGAGATGACAAGCTTTCCCTTTTCAGGGAACTCCCTCTTGCCATAAGGACAGATGGTTTTGCCTCGTATAATTTCAATAATGAAGGGACTCCTGATTTTGCTGCACCTTTTGTGCTGAAGATCCTTTCCGGTGGTGAGCTGTCTGACAAACTGTCTTATTATTTCTATTTCCTGATGAACGAAAGAGGATCAATTGCCGGTCTTGAGGATGCTTTCCTTATGTATAATGATTTTCTGGGATCAGGCATTGATTTATTTGCGGGCCAGTTCCAGGTCTCTGATCCCCTCTTTAAAGGAGAACTTAGATATACACTGGAAGCCTACAGTATTTATGGGACCGCCCCCGGATCTTCGTCAGCTGACCTTAAATACGACAGAGGCATTATGTTCCAGAAGGACTTTCCGACAGGAACCACTGTGGTTGGAGAAATATTAAACGGGGCAGGTATAGGTGAGGCAAGGGAGGGCTTTCTCTTTGACAAGGATAAATACAAAAATTTCATGCTGAGGGTAAACCAGTCGATCGGCAAATATATCTCGGTAGGGGTTTTCGGATATACAGGCAGGGAGGCGATTTATGATTCTTTTGTAACCAGAATCAGCGACCTGCGAATGTATGGTCCGGATCTTACGATTGATATTGATCAAAAGTTCATACTTAATGCTCAGTATGTAATGAGGACCGACTCCTGGGTGCTTACTGAAGGATTTCCATCAACCGGACTTGAAAATGTTAAGACCTCCGGAGCTTTTGCAGAAGTTATTTATGCTCCTAAGGGAGATATGAGCAAATGGTACCTGACCGGACTTGTAAACTGGGTTGATTCGGATCTTGATGATCTGGATTACAGTTCGGCTACTCTGCATGCCGGTTATCTCCTGAGACGCAATATGAGAGTGGTCGGAGAATTTACCCAGCAATTCACGGGTACAGATTATGGTAAAGTGAGTGTTGGAATAGTAACTGCGTTCTGATAACCGCCGATGAGGTCTTTCTGAAAGAAGTTGTAAAAAAACCCCCCTTCCGTGGGAAGGAGGGCTTTATTGTCATGAGTTATTCTTTATTTCCTGCGTGACGACTTG